>ONWH01000030.1 GCA_900321495.1 uncultured Planctomycetota bacterium | reverse complement strand
GCTGCGGTCTGCGCCGGTTCGGAATCAGGATCGGAATCGGTAAAGAGTTCCGAGAAGCGTTCGGTCGCCCCGCCGATGTCCGAAAGGTCGTCGGCGGAAAGGGAAACGGGGGCCGGATCGGCGTCCGGCGCTTCGGCCGCGGGCGCCGGACGGGAATTTTCGCCGCCGTCCGGGGATTTCTTCCAGCCGCATCCGTACAGGATTGAAGGGAGAAGGATCAGCAGGAAAAGAGCCGCGCGGTTTCGGCGCGGAAAGGACGCGGGAAAGATGGCCATGGCGTGGATTTCGGTTCTTCCGTCTCTCGGAATGTGCTTTGTTTTTTCGTGGGAAAATAGGGGCTCTCGAAAACTTTTCGAGAGCCGTCTAAGTATATAAAAAATTTTTTTTCTCCCGTCAATCGGTCTTATGGACTGGACGAAAATCCAAAGACCAGATAGAATATGGACAGACCTTGTTCAGTTCAAAAAGAAAGGATTATATGGCTTTAGAACGATTTACCGAACGTGCGCGGAAGGTGATGATGCTGGCAAACCAGGAAGCGCAGCGGTTTAACCACGAATATGTCGGTACGGAACATATCCTTCTCGGCCTCATCAAAGAGGGGAGCGGCGCGGCCGCCGCGATTCTCCGCGGCATGGGCGGTGATCTGCGTAAAATTCGGATCGAAATTGAAAAACTTGTCCGGCACGGTCCCGATATCGTGATGGTCGGCCATCTGCCGCAGACGCCGCGCGCCAAAAAGGTGATCGAATACGCCATGGACGAGGCGCGCTCGCTCGGTTCCATTTCGATCGGTACGGAGCATCTCCTTCTGGGCCTTCTGCGCGAACAGGAAGGGGTGGCCGCTCAGGTTCTGATGAACATCGGGATCAAGCTCGGCGATGTCCGGACGGCGGTGATCAACCACCTCAAAAAAGACGATGGGGAGGAAGGGGGTTCCGACTCCGATTCCGGTTCCGTCGGCGAGCCGGGCGGCCCGTCCCGGTCGGGGCTGGAATCGCCGGTCCGGGGGAGCAGCAAATCGAAGACTCCGGCGCTTGACAGTTTCGGCCGCGATCTGACCGAGCTGGCCCGTCAGAAGAAACTCGACCCGGTGATCGGCCGGAACGACGAAATCGAACGGACGATGCAGATCCTCTGCCGCCGGACGAAAAACAACCCCGTCCTTCTGGGGGAAGCGGGGGTCGGCAAGACGGCGGTCGTCGAAGGGTTCGCCCAGCGCGTCGTCGAAGGGAACGTCCCGGAAATCCTTCTGAACAAGCGGATCGTGGTGCTCGACCTGGCGATGATGGTCGCCGGAACGAAGTACCGCGGCCAGTTCGAGGAGCGGATCAAGGCGCTCATGAACGAGGTCCGCCGCACCAAAGACACGATTCTTTTCATCGACGAACTCCATACGCTCGTCGGCGCCGGAGGGGCCGAGGGGGCGATTGACGCGGCGAACGTCCTCAAGCCGTCCCTTTCGCGGGGCGAAATTCAGATCATCGGCGCGACGACGCTTGACGAATACCGCAAGTTCATCGAAAAGGACAGCGCGCTCGAACGCCGGTTCCAGATCGTGATGGTCAACCAGCCTTCGGCGGAAGAGACGTTCCAGATACTCCGCGGAATCCGCGAACGGTATGAAGAACACCACCATGTGAATATTCTCGATTCGGCGCTCCGCGCGGCGACCGATCTTTCGGAACGGTATATCACCGGCCGGTCCCTTCCCGACAAGGCGATCGATGTCATCGACGAGGCCGGTTCGCGCGTTCACCTTAAGTCGCTGACCCGTCCGCCTGATCTGAAAGATCTTGACGACCAGATGGAAGAGCTTGAAAAGGAGAAGCAGAACGCCGTCAGCAAACAGGATTTCGAGACGGCCGCGAAGCTTCGCGACAGGTTCGAACAGCTGAAAGACCGGAAAGCGGACCTCCAGAAAGAGTGGGAAACGCGCCAGAACGAAAAGGTCGGTCTGGTCGACGACCAGGTGATTGCCGAAGTCGTCTCGAAGATGACCGGCGTTCCTCTGACGCGCCTTTCGACCGAAGACTCGAAACGCCTTATGGACATGGAAAAGGAGCTCCATAAGCGGGTGATCAGCCAGAACGAGGCGATCGAGGCGATCTCGAAAGCCGTCCGCCGGAGCCGGAGCGGGATCCAGGATCCGCGCCGTCCGATCGGTTCGTTCATCTTCGCCGGGCCGACCGGGGTCGGGAAGACCCTTCTGGCCAAAGCGCTCGCCGAGTTCATGTTCGGCGACGAAGACGCCCTGGTGACGATCGACATGAGCGAGTTCATGGAAAAGCACGCGGTCAGCCGTCTGGTCGGCGCCCCTCCGGGATACGTCGGGCATGACGAAGGGGGGCAGCTGACCGAGAAGATCCGCCGCCGTCCCTATTCGGTCGTTCTGCTCGACGAAATCGAAAAGGCGCATCCGGACATCTTCAACATTCTGCTGCAGGTTCTGGAAGAGGGGCGTCTTACCGACAGCTTCGGCCGGAACGTCGATTTCCGGAACACGATCCTGATCCTGACGACGAACGCCGGAGCCGAAGCGATCAAAAACGAGTCGGCGTTCGGGTTCCAGCGTCCCGAAGACGACGCCTCGTACCAGAGCATGAAAGAGCGCGTCAACGAGCATATCGAACGCGTCTTCCGGCCGGAGTTCATCAACCGGTTCAACGACATCATCGTCTTCCGGCATTTGAACGAAAAAGATCTCGAAGATGTAGTCGACCTCGAACTGAAGAAGCTCCGCCAGCGGCTGGTTGAAAAGCATCTCTGCCTGATGCTGACCGACGCGGCGAAGAAGCTGATCGTCAAGCGGGGGAGCAACCTCGATTACGGCGCGCGTCCGCTGCGCCGCGCGATCGAGAGCAACCTCGAAGACCCGCTGGCCGAAGAGATCCTCAAAGGGGAGTTCAGCGGGAAAGACGTCATTTACGTCGACGTCAAAACGGTCGGCGACAAAAAGCAGCTCTTCTTCACCGGAAAGATGCTCAGCGAGCTTACCGACGAGGAACGCGCCAGCGGCGACATTCAGAATTTCCTCCGTGCCGAACCGGCCTCCGAAGCTGCTTCGGAATCGGCCGAAGGGGCACAGCCCGCCGCCGACGAGCCGAAGGCCGATGAGACCGCACCAGCGGCGGAGGAGCCGAAAGCCGAATCGGACGGCTCCGCCGAGCCGGATCAGCCGCCGGCCGAATAGCTGTTTTTTCGTTTCAAACCCCGCTCACCGCAAGATGAGCGGGGTTTTCCGTTTTAACACACGCTGTATCCGTTTTTCTGATTGAGGGGTTTTACGCGATGAACGCACTCCGGACCGTATGCGATAACGTCACGTCGAATCTGGGCGCGCTGGGGGATCTGGCCGGCTGGGACAAGCTGGTTCTGGCGGTCTATTTCGCCGCGCTCTTTCTTGTCGGTTTCTGGACGATGAAAAAGTCGGGGAAGAATACCAAGGAGTATTTCCTCAGCGGACAGTCGATGTCGTGGT
>ONWH01000090.1 GCA_900321495.1 uncultured Planctomycetota bacterium | reverse complement strand
CGAATCCGAAACCGAATGGAAAATCGACTGGGAACAGGTCAATGCGCCGATCGACCCGTCTCTGTTCGACCCGGACGCGGTCCTCGCCGATCTGGAAGCTACTGCTCCCGACCACATCGAAAAAGACGCCGACGAACCGGCGGCGGGGGGGCGTTGCCCCCTCCGGCTGTCCGATGCCCGCTGACGGATTCTCTTTCCTTTTCACCGATTCGCCCCCTCATCTCCGAGGGGGCGTTTTGTTTTGTCCCGTCTCCGCTCCCGGCGGGAAATCCCCTTATATTACTGCGCGCAAAATTGACCTGGTTTTTTCCCGGCGCTTTTCCTATAATCCCGCGCCCTTCTTTCGCGGGGCGTTTGATTCATCTGCGAGGAAAAAATCGATGCGTGAAAAACTGTCAAATATCCTGATTTCCGCAGCAGCCGGCGCCGCTGCGGCCTTCGGAGTCCTTTACTGGAAAGGATTGCCGGCCGCACCGCCGGCCGAGCCTGCCGCGGCGGAACAGGCGGGAACCGGACAATTCGAGGAACTTGAAGTCAAGCGGCTCAAAGTGACCGGCGGGATCTGGGTCTGTCACAGTGAGACGGGAGAACCCCTCATCGAACTGAAAGACGGTGTCATTTTAGCGAAAAACGAGGTCCTGGCGCGTTACGTCGGGGGACTTGAAATGGTCGGACGAAAGCTCCAGATCACGACCGGCGACCCGTCGGCTGACGATCCGCCGATCTTCTGCGAAATCGGAGCGAGTGACGGCGGGCAGGGAGCGTATATCGCAATGCTCAGCCCGAAAGGGACCCATTCGGTCAACGTCGGGTTCGACAGGAACGAGACCGGATTCGTCGTCTCGCGGAACAACGGCGATGCGGCGATGACCGCCCAGGCGGTTCTGCCGATCCCGCACAAAGAGGCCGAACCGATTCCGGACGCCGCGGCGGAACCCGCCGCCGACGCACCCGCCGCCGCAGCGCCTGCCGCCGCAGCGGATGAAGACCCGCTCGAAGAGCCGGCCCTGTCGGGCCCGGTGCCGGCGCCGCCGACCCGGCTGGCGATGACCCCGTCCGCGGCCGATGCCGGCGATCCGGCGGAGAGCCGCCTTCCCGGCGGGCTTCCGATGCTCAGCCCGGTCGAACCGAAATGAAAACTCCGACAGCCGCGGCGAAAGGCCGCTTTTTCCGAAATCCGCGTGAAACGTCTTCCCCTGATCCTCCTTTCGATTCTCCTGTGCGGCGTCCGGTTCGCCCCGGCGCTTGAGGGGGAAGGAGCGCCCTTTTTCTGGGGAGATTCCGGCTTTTATTCGGAGATCGTCCGGGGGAACTTCGGCACGCTCGAGATTGCGCCGTTCCGTTTCCGGGTCGTCGGAACCGGTTTCGGCCAGTGGGCCGACTACACATGGGAAGATTATGCGCCGGAAGGCCTCATGACGGGAGATTCCGCGGCGAACCCGATTGAAGAGCCGTTCGAACGGAACCCGAAAAAGGGGTTTAAGTCGTCCGCCTGGGGAGGAACGCTCGGGCTGGACTGGCTCCTGAACGAAAACTGCCTGGTCGGATTTCACGCGGCGAACTCGAACCTGAACATCAACCCCCGGGAGACCGGCTACGACGGGAGCCTCACTTCGGTCGGCGGGCTGGTCCGCTTTTCCTATTCCGAAACGCGCTGGTACTGGGATCTCTCGCTCGGGGCCGCCCGAAACAGGAACCGCGCCGAATCGTTCCTCGCCGACAACGTGTTTCTTGACAGGCGGGATATGACCCAGGTGAACTATCAGACCGAACTCGGTTTGAAACTGAGCAGCGGTTTTACGCACATCGAGCCGTTCATCGGCGCGCGGTATATCACGCTGAGCTCGGGGGGGCTCAATCCGTTCGACAGATCCGCCCGCGATGACACATTGACGCCGAATTCGGCACGCCTGCTCCTCGGAAGCCGCTTCTCATGGGAATACGCGACCCCCGTCTCGACGATCCGTCCGCAGCTCAAAGGAGCCTGGATCCACGAGTTCGGAGACCAGACCGTCTTTACGACCGATGACACGTTTCTGTTTCCGGCCGCCGCGGAGTTCGGCGGCGAGACGTTCCCGCGCGACCGCGGATTTCTGGGAACGGGACTCTCGGCGCAATTGCGCGATATGGTCGACGTCTTCTGTGATTACTCGTATGTTTTCGCGCCGGACAATGTCTCGTACTCGGTTTCGGGCGGATTCCACGTCAAATACTGACCGGCCGGAGGGAAAACGTGTATAGCAAATTCTGGACGGTCTTCGTGGCGCTGGCAACCGGATTCGGAACGTATTTCCTTTATGCCGTGATCGTTGTTCCGGTTTTCATCATGCCCCGGACCGCCAGACAGCGGGTCAACATGCCCCGTCCCGCCGCCAACGCGTCGTCGGAAGTCGAACGGATCAGCCGTGAGAACAGCGAACTCCTCTCGGCGGTTTTTCCCGACCCGAACGACTGGAGGCGGATTCACCCTCTGAGCGTCATCCCGAAAGACCGCAGCTGGCTTCTCCTTTTTCCGCGCGAACCGAGGGAGCAGAAGGGGATCCTCACTTTCGACAAGTGCACAATCGTGATCCCGAGCGCCGATAGACACTTTTCGGAAATTGAACGGTTCCGCCGGGCGATTGTGATCGAGACGAACGACAAGGTCGAGTTCGTGTTCAAGAGCCAGCTCGGTCTCCACTCGCTGGCGGAGGGTTTCTCGCCGAGCAATCTTGAAAGGGGGCAGACCTACGGAGAGGTTTCGGTCTGGTCGAACATGGAGCCGGAAGACCGTACCGACGACTTCCTTCTGACCACGCGAAACATCGTGTTCACCTCCGAACAGATCAGAACCTACAGTGAGGTGACCGTCCGGTACGGAAACCAGCAGGCCGAAGGAGTCGGCCTGTGCGTGAATATCGATCTTCCCTCGCAGAACAGGGAGACCGGCGGATCGAATGACGGACCCTCCCCCGCCGACGAGTTTGCGGAAGGGAACCTGGCGTTCGGCTTTTCGATCCGCGATGTTTCGCTCGATAAGCTGTCCCTGCTCGAATTCGAGATGCCCGATTACCTGCCGACGGTCCCCGGGGCGGATATCTGGGAAGGGGACGTCTCGGCGGATGACCGGGAACCGGACGCGCCTGACGGTGAGGCGGCGCCGAGCCCGGTGACAATAAACGTGCGGTGCCGCGACGGGGTCTATTTCGCCCCGAAGGTGACCGATGCCATTTCGGTCTGGTGCGCGTGTTTTTCGGGGAATGTCGAGATCACCGCGTCTCACAAGGAACGTCAGCCCGACTCGCTCCGGTGCGACAGTCTCTGCATCTATCTGAGCGATCCGGTTCTTCAGGAGAAATGGCAGGAGCTCGGATCCCTGTACAAGGGGAAACGGAGGCCGACCGGCCGGCTCACGCGTCTTACCCCGTATCAGGTTCGCGCGACCGGTTCGCCCGAACGGAAATCGTCGCTTCTGATGGCGGGCGGTTTTTTCGATGCCAGGGGCGGAGAGATAATCTGCGAAGTCGACCGGCGCAGAATCTCCCTCCAGCCTCTCTCCGCCCAGGCCTCCGGAGAATCGGCGCCTGACGCACAGGAGCAGGAAGACGATGTCACGCTGCAATACGGAAGAGCAAGCGTCGTTTCGAACCGGATCGAGTTCGTCTACGACGCCGACTCGTTCGGCGAGCTGCGCGCGTATAAGAAAGGGCGTCTGGAAACCGATCTGCCGAACGATGATCCGGCGGCGGCCGCGGATCACCTGACCGTGACCTGGAACGATCTGGTTCAGATCGCGCCGATTCCGGATGAGCCGAACCTCTACGCCGCATCGTTCCGCGGCGGGGTCCGCGCCGAGTCGAAAACGTACGGTCTTCTGACCGCGAGGGAAGCCGACTTCTGGTTCAAGGCCGATCCGAAACAGGGAGAAGAGTCCGTTGAGGAATCTTCGCAGAAAGTGACGCCGCAGTCGGCGCGGCTGCGCGGCGATGTCGAAATGACCACCCCGCGCGGCGTCTGCCGGGTCCGGGACGATCTGGAGATTCTTTTCGATCAGGAGAAGGAGACCGCGCCGAATGCCGAATCCCCGGCGGCCGCTTCGGTTCCGGCTTCCGGGGCCGAAAAGAATCCGTTCGCCGCCGGCGGCTCGCTGATGGGGGAAGGGGGGAACGCGGTCTATTCCCTCTCATCGGGCAGTCTGAAAATCTGGGCGCTTCTGCGCCGCAGCGGGGGCGTGGATATTTCGCACATTCTGATGCGGGATCAGTTCCTCTTCGTCGAGACCGACCCGGTAGAACGGAAAGAGGTCCTTCACATTGACGGGAGCGATGTGCGGATTGAGAATCCGAGCAGCAGCCGGGTCTCGATCGTTCTCCGAGGCCGGCCGGCGAATTTTACCGGCAGCGGTTTGAACCTGTCCGGCTATGATATCCGTGTGAACCGTCCCGAAAACATGTTCTCGGTGATCGGAAGCGGCCGGCTCCGGTTTGTGGTTCCGAAAGAGCCGGGAATGCCCGCCGGATCCGGAGCGGTCTCGGACGAGCCGGTCGAGGTCTGGTGGCCGAACGGGATGACGTTCGACGGCCGTACGCTCGTTTTCCAGGGAAAGGTTCAGCCGCAGGGGGGGGCGGCGGCTCCGCGTCCGAAAGACAACGAGTTGGTCAATGTCCGGCAGGGGCGTTCGCTCGAATTGAAATCCCCCCTGATCAGCCTTGCCCTGAAACAGCCGATCCAGATCTTCGATTTCGACATGGGGAAAGACTCCTCCGGCGCGAGCCGGCTCCAGCTCGACAGGACAACCTGTCAGGGAACTCCCGCCGCGCCGGTCAGCGTGACGTGGTTCGGAACGGTCCCATCGGCCGCCGGCGAGGGGAATGGCGGCACACCTCTGCGGGGGCGGGGGAGCGGCGAGGCGACCGTTGTCACGATCCACGCCGATTCGGGAGATTTCAGCGCTTCCGGTCCGGGGTGGCTTCGGGGAACGGTCGAGACGCCGAAAGAGGAAGGGGGCGGTGCCGCCGCCGGTTCGGCGGCGGGAGGGGATCTCCTTGCCGTGCAGCGGAAACCGTGGAGCCATTTCCACCTCGTCTTTCATGACAGCGTGACCGGGAATATCAGGAGTCAGAACGCCCAGATCAGGGGGGATGTCCGTCTGGTCATGGCCGGGAGCGAAAAGTCGGAGCTCGACCTGAACGTCAACGAACACGCCACTTTCCCCCCCGATGCGTTTTTCCTGACCTGCGAGCAGCTGGGAGCGGCGGGAGTCGCCCTGCCGGGCGATGCGGCCCGGAATCTGGAACTGACCGCCATGGGGAACACGCGGTTTGATTTTCAAGCTTTTACCGGACGCGGCGAAGTTTTAAAATATGACCATCGCAAACGGACGGTGATGATGCAGGGCAGCGGCGTAACCCCCGCCGCGCTGAGCCGCCAGGAGCGTCCCGGCGCGCCGGTCAATACACAGACGTTCAGCAGCGCATCGTTCAACCTGGAGACGAAGAATATCGACCTGAACCTTTCGGGAACCGGGTATTCTCCCGGCAACTGAAAAAAAACGTTTTTTCCGCGGGGGGTGGGGTTGCGCGATCCCCCAAAAGGGATAGAATGAAGATCGTTGCGGGGAGGGATTCCCATATCCCTTTTTCGCCCTTTACGCCTTGATAGCTCAGTTGGTAGAGCAAGCGGCTGTTAACCGCTGGGTCCTAGGTTCGAGTCCTAGTCGAGGCGCTCTTGCAAAACGGTCTTAAGAGTCTCTCTTAGGATCGTTTTTTTTGTATGGTCGTTTTTCTTTCGATCGTTTCTGTTTTCCGCCGCCGTCAGATTCTGCCGGCCGCCGTTTTCCGCAAAGGCCTCAAGGAAGGTTTCAACAGGTGAGATATGGACGCAAGGATCGCTCAACTCGTGAACAGCGCTGACGCGCGGCTTACCCGGCGGGGTCCTGAAAACGACGTCGTCTTTTCGAGCCGGGTCCGGCTGGCCCGAAACCTGGCCGGTTATCCCTTCGTCGACCGGCTGTCGGTTTTCGACCGGGAGAAGATCATCTCCTCGTTTCGCGAGGCGACGGAAAAGCTCCTGGAACCGGACAGTTACATCATGCTGTCGGCGTCGGGCCTGCAGCAGGCCGATCTCCTCTGTCTGCTGGAGCGGCAGCTCGTCAGCCGCGAGTTCCTGGACGGGGAAGTGGAACGCGCCGTTTTGATTGATCGGGGGGAAAATTTCAGTATAATGGCGCTTGAGGAAGACCATCTCAGAGTGCAGGCCCTTTCAGCCGGATTCGACCTGGAAACCCCGTGGCAGCGGGTCAACGACCTCGATAACCGCTACGAGACGCTCCTCCCCTACGCCTTTGATGAGAAACACGGTTATCTGACCGCATGTCCCACCAATGTCGGAACGGGGGCCCGGCTGAGTGTGATGCTCCATCTTCCCGCGCTGATCCTGACCAACGAGAGCGAACGCGCCTTCCGCGCGATTCAGAAAATGAAACTCGAACTGCGCGGACTCTACGGCGAAGGTTCCAAACCGTTGGGCGACTTCTATCAGGTGAGCAACCAGGCGACCCTCGGCGTGGCCGAAGAGGAGATTCTGCACCATCTGCTGACGGTGATCCCGAAGATCGTTGAATATGAGCGCAAAGCGCGCGAGCGCCTCATTGAAAAGGAAGAACAGCAGACTTTGGACCGCATCTACCGCGGGATCGGAATCCTCAAATCGGCGCGGAAGATCCGGGCCGAAGAGGCGATGACCCATCTTTCGTTTCTTCGGATGGGAGCGCATCTGGGTCTGCAGAATGAGGTTCCCGCGCAGAAGATCGACGAGCTCTTCCTGCGGATTCAGCCCGCGCACCTCGAAGCGGCGGCGGGCCGTCCTCTCGATGAAGACGAAGCGCTCGCCGAGCGGGCGGGGTATCTGCGCAGGGAGCTCGCGTAAGCCGAAACAAACCGAGATTTCATTTTTCGGAGTCTTCACCATGCCGCAAGACGACAACTTGAACAACGACGAAAGGAACGCCCGGATCTCCCCGGCGCTCAGGGCACAGCTTCAGAAATGCTATGAGTTCGGCAACCAGAAGATGCAGGCCGGCGAGTACGACTATGCCAACGAGATGTTCGCACGGTGCTATACAGGCTCTCCCGCCAACCTGATCTACCTTCAGTCGTTCGTCGCCAACCTGCGGATGAAGTACGGGAACAACAAAAAGGGCGCGCCGTTCGCCAAAATCAAGGGGGGCGGGGCGCGTTCGCAGATGAAAGTTGCCGAGGCGCGTTCGAAGCATGACGATGTCCTCAAAAGCGGCGTCGAACTTCTCAAACTCAATCCGTGGGATGCGGCGGCCTTTTTTTCCATGGCGAAAGCCTCGCTCGGTCTGGGGTACGATGAAACCGGCCTGGCCCTCTTGAAGCACGCCGTCGAGTGCGATCCGGGCAACGCCGAGGTGAACCGCTACGCGACCAACGAACTTGCCGAGCGGAATCTCTTCGACGATGCGATCGCCTGCTGCCAGCGCGTGCTGAACGTCAAGCCGAACGACCATGAGGCGGGCAGCATGATGAAGGACCTGCTCCTTCAAAAGACGATGCAGCACATGGAGCGGAAAAAGACCGCCGCCGAAAAGGAAGCCAAGGAGAACGCCGAAAACCATATCAGCGAAGAGGACGCCTTCGAAAAGAAACTGGCGAAAACTCCCGATGATCACGACCTGTGGGACGACTACATCCGTTTCTTCAATCTGCGGGGGAACCGCCGGAAGGAAGAAGATACGATCCGCAGGGCGCTCAAATATTTTCCGGAAGACAAAAATCTTCAGCTCCGCTACGACGACGTCCGCCGCGAGCGGGCCAAGGCCGACCTGAACCAGGCGCAGGATCTCTATAAAAAGAACCCGTCCGATGCGATGAAGCAGAAGCTCGCCGCCGCCAAAAAGGCGTATGACGAGGCGGCCCTGGCGCTGATTCGCCGCAAGCTTGAGGCGAACCCGAACGCGACCGCCGTTCATTTTGAGTACGGGCAGTTTTTAATGGCCCGCGGTCAGTATCGCGAGGCGATCGGCGAACTGCAGAAGGCGCAGCAGGACGAATCGCTCAAGGCGCTCTGTTTCCTGGCGATCGCTCAGAGTTTCGAAAAAATCAAACAGTATAAGCTTGCCCTGACCCACTACGAAAAGTCGGTTGAGGCGTTCGGAAAGAACCTTGAATCGGAACAGGGGAAGAGCGCTCTTTACAGCGGCGCGCTCCTGGCCGCCGGGCTGCGCCTTTACAAAAAGGCCGAAGGAATGCTCGAACGGCTGGCGGCGATAGATTTTTCCTATAAAAATGTCGCCCCCCTCCTAGACAAATTAGCGGAAAAGCTAAATAATAGTGGGCAAGAGTAATTAGCGGCCGTTCCGGATGGCCATCATCCCGGCGGCCAGTCGGAGAACCATCTTAAAGAATTTTTGGAAAACTATGCCGAATATTAAAAGCACCATCAAGAGAATGAGGCAAAACGAAAAGATCCGTCTTCGCAACCGTGCCGCGCGTTCGGTTGTCCGGAACCGGATCAAGAAGCTCATCCGCACCCTCAAAGAGGGGCAGGTCGCGGAAGCCGAAAACCTCTTCCCGCAGGTCTGCAGTGCTCTTGATTCCGCCGCTTCGAGCCGGCTCTGGCACCCGAATACGACCAGCCGCAAAAAGTCGCGCCTTTCGAAGCTCATCCTCAAGACCAAGCAGGCCGCCAAGTCTGCCTGAGTTTGAGTCCGGCGTCCGCCGCGCAGAGACGACTATCAAGCGAGCCGACCGATCCGAAAACGGGTCGATCGGTATCGCTTTTTTTGTGCCCCGGCAAAGGACGAAAGCCGCCTTTCGGCGCAACAGTACGAGGCCGCGCCCTTTCGGTGAAAATTCAGACGCGGAAACGGTTCCTTTGCGGTCCGAATGCGATAAGGCGTTTTGAAACAAAGCGGAGACAAAAGAGGGGACAAAAGGGAATCAGAGGAAATCCTCATGCCGCATGATTCCCGATTCTTCTTCGACTTCGGCGTGGGTCTGCCATCGCCATCGGCGGGAGGGGCGGCGCTTTTCTTCGCGGATCCCGTAACGGGTTTCGACACGGATCCCGAAGAACTCCTTGAGACGGTCGAGAAACGTCTTCGGGAGAGGGTACTCCACCTCCACGACTTCGTACGGCTTCTCTTCTTCGAGGTAGAGCTTGCGCATTGACGTTTTGGGGCCGAAATCTCCGCCGCAAACCGCGCAGGGCAATCTGTTCTTCGGTTCCCGCACCGCGCACCCGCAGCTTTTGCAGACGTAACGGTATTCCCACGGGCCGTAGCCGTAATGCTTCTCTTTCATACTCTCATTATAGATTTCCCCCCTCGGTTTGTCCAGTCCGTTTTAGGAAAAAGCCCCTTTTTTCAAGGCGAAAAACGGGAAAGCTCCCCCGTCGGATGAGAGAAAACGCTCTTTACTCATTCCCGGAAAATGGCTATAAACGGAAAGGACGGATCTTCTCCGGGCGATGCCCGCGGAGAGATCTATCGATTCACGAAACTGCAAGGAGTGCCAAGGATGAGCCGGGGAAACGCCACCCGCTATATGATAAACAGATCGATCGGCTTTGCGGCAGGGCTGCTGCTCCTGTTTTCGGCGCCGATGCGCCTTTCGGCCCAGTACGGCTATCAGTCGATTATCTCGCCCGATGCGGCGGAAAAGAGTGTGACCCCGCTTCCCGCCCCGCCGGCCGAAGACGCCGGTCCGGCCGGTTCCTTCGGCGAGCAGGCCGCCGCGCCCGCTTCCGCCGGACGGATGCGCCGGCCCGCGGCCCAGCAGCTTCCTGTCCGGGAGGGCGGCACGCGTGATGACCTGTCCGCGCCGGTGAAAGTCGCCCAGCTCGACCGGTCTCAGCCCGCCCCCGACTCATCGTCCGCTCAGAGCGCCCAACCCGCGCTTCAAGCCGGCGCGGCTCCGGCCCGCCTTCCGTCCGGCGAAGTCCGCAGCGGTCTTCTTCCCGAGGGGGGGGACGACGGCATTCTTCCCCCGCCGGAAGATTTCCGCATCTCGCCGCAGGAGGCCGCGCTTCTGGATCAGTTTCTGGCGAAGTGGGAAGAGTTCGGCAAGAACATCAAAAAGGTCGCGTGTAACGTCACCTCAAAAGAGCAGGGGGGCGGCCTTTACGGTGAAGACCGCGACGTTCCCCTGTCGCACACTTATGGTGAATTCAAATTCATCGCGCCGAACAAGCTTCTCTACCACGTGATCGGCGAGTTCACCTATGAAAAGGACGAAAACGGCCAGCGGAAACCCGAGTACAAAAAGGGACTCGACGAAAAGAAGTTCGTGCTCGACGGAAAGAGCCTGACGGAATACGATTACAAGAACCGCGTCGCGCTTGTCACGCCGATTCCCGAAGACCAGCAGAACAAAGACCTGACGATGGACGGGCCGATTCCGATTTTCTTCATCGCCAAGGCCGACAATCTGAAGCGCCGCTTCTACATGAAACTGATCACCAAGCCGGAAAAGCAGGATTCGGAAGTCTGGATTGAGGCGTGGCCCCGCCAGCAAAGCGACGCGCAGTCGTTCCAGCGGATCATCATCACCCTGCGCCTTTCCGATCTGCAGCCGTATTACATGAGACAGTACCACTCGAACGGCAAGAGTTACACAGAGCTGTGGTTCTCGGACATTTCGATCAACAAAGGGCTTTGGACGATTGAGCCGAAGGTCGACTTCGGCTGGAAAAAGGAAGAAGCCTCTCCGAGCCGCGTGAGCCTGAGCAGGGACTGACGGAAGGGAGAAATCCGCACAGGATCGGGGTATGAGAAAGACGACACGCTGTTACGCCGCCGCGCTTCTGGGCGCTCTCCTGCTGTGGGGCTCCGTGTCCCCTGGGGGAGAGGACGCCGCGCCGCGCGCCGACAAGGTGTCGATGACCGGCGAGGGGGCGTACAGCATGAAAATCTCTCCGCCGGTCATGTCGAGCCGGATTTACTATGAGGGGTCCGAAACGCTCGGCCGGGTCGGGCATGAGGCGATTCTCAAACGGGATATCTTCCACCAGATCCGCAAATACGCCTATCTGGAATTTCTCCGTCTGCGCGACGAGGCGCCGGAGGGGGAAAAGGGGAAGTTCAACGACGAGTACTGGGCCGGACTGCAAAACGAGTTCATTTCAAACGAGCGGTTCTATACACAGGTTCTGGAGGAGTACATCTGCCAGCTCCTCTTCTACAACGACTATCTCATCTCCCGGTCAAAGGACGAAATTGAAGAGCAGAAAAAGGCGCTGAACAAGGCGTTCGATTCGGAATACCTGCCGACGCTGATCGAGCAGATGCACTGCCAGACGCAGGACGAGCTCGAAGACGTCTATAAGGAAAAGCTCGAAAGTTCCCTGGATGAGGAACGCCGTCTCTTCATACAGCAGACCGTCTCGAGCAGCTGGGTGGCGTACAATCTGGGAACCGATCAGTGGGTTCCGACTTCGCACGATCTGCGCCGCTACTACGAAAAGCACCGCGATGAATACAGAAAAGAGGAAAAAGTCCGCTGGCAGAAGATGACCGTCTACTTTTCGAACCATCCGACGCGGGACGAGGCGTATAATAAAATCGCCTACATGGGCAACGCGGTCAAGAGCGCCACGGACCGGGAAGGGCAGGAGTCGGCGTTCGCCAAGGTTGCCCGAACCGATTCCGAGGATATGTTCGCCTCAAAGGGAGGAGACTGCGGCTGGACCGAGCGGGGAAAGTTAAGTTCCGAGATCATCGATCAGGCGCTCTTCAGCGATGAGCTTCCGATCGGCGCCCTCTCGCGCATTCTGGAAGACGATTCGGGGCTTTCGATCGTCTGTGTCCTCGAACGGCAGCGCGAAGGCTGGACCCCCTTTGTTGAGGTGCAGGAAGAGATAGCCAAACGGATCAAAGACGAACGGCTCCGTTCCCTTAAGGCGAAGTTTGAGGCGCAGCTCGCCGAACGCTTCGCGGTGCAGATCTACAAAATCTCCCCGGAAGAGCGGAAGATGCAGTTCGAGACGACCAGCCGCAACGCGGTTTCCGCTTCCGGCCGCTGATATACAGGCCTCTGACGCTGAAAAAAACGGGCTTTTCAGAATATCTTCTGAAAAGCCCGTTTTCACGCTTCGGGAAGAGTCTCCGGACGAATCAGAGATTTCCGGTCGCGCGCTGCAAGTAATAGGTCGCCAGAATCGCGTCGTAGCAGGCGTTGGCCAGATTGCTCTGAGCGTGGGTGAGCATTGTCTGTGCGTCCAGGACCTCGGTGTGGTTGGTCAGCCCCTCCTTGAATCCGCGGTTGACGACCCGCAGGTTTTCCCTGGCGCTTTCGACCGCTTTTTCGGCGGCCCGGACACGTTCGCGCGTTTCCTGCTCGTCCTGCCAGCACTTGTAGACCTGCAGGCGGATTTTCGACTCGGCCTCCTCGTATTCGCGTGTTACTGCCATCGCTTCGTATTCGGTGGCCGCCTGGCGGTTCCGGCTCACGCCTCCGTCGAACGGAGTCCACTCGACGCCGACCGATCCGGTGAAGAAGGAGTTCTCGTTCAGGTGCGAGTTTTCCAGGTAGTTGTAGGTTCCGATCGCCGCGACCTGCGGAAGCCGGTCGGCGCGGTAGACGCGCGACTTGGCCGAAAGGGCCCGCGATTTATATGCCAGCGCCGTCAGTTCCGGACGGTGGCTGACCGCCGTCTGCGTCAGCGATTCGAGATCGCCCGAGAGGGGAGGAATGTCGACGTCGGCGATATCGACCGGCGTTTCGAGCGAACGCCAGAGGAGTCTGTTGTACGCCGCCTGGGAAAGCCTGACCGCGTTTTCGGCTTTGATCAGGTCCTGCCTGGCGTTGGCGTGCGCCACCTGCGCCGCCAGAATGACGTTCTTGGTGACAATCCCGTTGTCCAGCAGGCGCTGGGCGTCCTTTTCATGTTCGGCAATCGTCTTTTCCGCCTCGGCGGCGACTTCATACAGGTGCCGGACGCGCAGAACGAGGAAGTAGGTCTGCGCGACTTCGTATTTCAGGTCTTTCTCCTGAATCTGCCGGCCGGCGCTGATCGCGTTCGAGGCGGATTCCGCCGCTTCGATCATATTCCGCACCCGTCCCCCCATATAGATCGGGATCGTCAGCGCGGTTGTCGTCGAGACGAAGTCTTTCTCGAGAACCGGGGTGTTGAGCGTTATGTCGGGAAGAATCGGCAGGAGCTGCGACATCGGAACGTCGGTTTTGATCGCCAGTTCTTCCGAAACGGTATGCAGGCCGGTCACGTTCGTCACTTTCGGCATGGCAACCGCGCGTGCGGCGTCGGCCGTCGCGTCGGCTCCGAGCCGTTCGTAATCTTTCGCCGAAAGGGCGCGCGAGGCCGCCAGGGCGGCGTTCCATGCCTCTTCGAGAGTTTCCCCCTGCGTGGAGTAGTTCATCGCCGGCGAACCGGAGGCGCTTTCCTCCGCCTGGGCGGGGGAGGCGTTCCCGGCGGCATCGGTATCGGTACTGACCGTATCTCCGGAGTCCGGAACCGCCGGCGGATCCGGGACATTCCCCTTTTCGGCGGACTGCGCGACGAAGAGGTTGTCGTTGTCGGGAGCATCGGCGGCAGGGCGCGGGGCGATCGAGGCCACTTTTTCAACCCGCCGTGCCGAACCGGTTCGATCGGCGGAAAGGGTCATCGGTTTCGAGATGATAACCGGCGGATCTTTTTCCTCTGCCGCCGTGCTGTTCCGGCCCAAACGGATCTGCGGCCAGAGAGACGCGTTCTGCGCCTCCGCGGCGCCGCAGGTCAGGCAGAAGGAGAGGAAAAGGGCGCCGGAAATCCAAGCGGTCCTTTTTCCATTATTTTTTCTTTCAGTGGACAGGTTAGACTTTCGCATAGAGAGTCCCGCTCCTTTTTAAGTTTGAAATCTCTGCTTGGAATGCGGAATCCGTCCGAATTTTCGGAGTATCCGCAATCATCCTAATAATCGTTAAAACCTGACCCGCCACTTCACTAAAAATGCGCGGGTTCTTTTTGTTTGTTAAAATGGACAAAATAAGAGGTTCAAATTAGCCTGGATTAAAAGGGCGGTTTTGTGATAAAATCCCGTTTTCAAGATACTGGCCCCTATAAATTTGCCGATACTTCCCAGGAGGCGCCGCTTTGCGAATTGTTTCGTTTGAAGGGGCCGCCCTGATGATTCACCACCCGACCGCGGAGCGGAACGCTTCGCGGATGATTCCTCCTTTCCGCCCCCGGGGGGCAAAGCATTTAGGAGTTAAAATGACAGACAGACGCGGTCGCGAACCTTTCTATCGCAAACAGCGCTATCTCCTGACCCTTGGCGTTGTCGGACTCGGCGCGCTCTTTTGTGCGGGATGTCAAAAGGAAAAATCCCCCGAAACGGCTCCGACCGATCCGGTTCTGGTCCGGGTCCTCTCGATCCCCGATAAGCGGGATACCGAAGTCCGTTCATTTCCCCTCTTCACCAAAGAGGGGCAGTCGGCGCGCCTTTCTTTCCGCGTTCCGGGCCAGCTCTTCGAATTCGATCCGATCCTGGGGAAGAAAGTGACCGAAGGAGAAGTCGTCGCCCGCCTCGACCCGCGCGACTACAAACTGGCGGTTCAGCGGTTTGAACAGGGAATTAACGAGGCCAATGCCGGTCTTACGGCCATGAAGACCGGGGCTCGGGTTGAAGACGTTGCCGCGCTCGAAGCGCAGCTTCGCGCCGCCGAGACCGCCGCCGCCAACGCCAAAACCCAGCTCGGACGGATGGAAAACCTCCGCCGCGACGGAACCGCCTCGCAGGCGCAGTACGATATGGCCGAGACGACCGCCAACGGCGCCCAGGCACAGCTGGACGCCCTGCGTCAGCAGTACAACAAGGCGACGACCGGTTCCCGCCCCGAAGAGATCGAGGCGATGGAAGCGAAGATCGCCGGTCTGAAAATCGAACTGAACCTGGCGCAGAACAAATTGGCCGACACCGAACTGAAGGCGCCGTTCAACGGGTTCATTTCGCAGAAGTTTTTCGATAATTACGAGACGGTCGCCCCGGGAATTGCGGTTCTGGAACTGGTCAATACCGATCGGATCGAAGCGACGCTGAATGTTTCGGAAGAGATCGTCCTGCGTCAGAACGACATCGAATCGATCAGCTGCACCTTCCCCTCGATGCCGGGCGTGACTTTTGAAGCCTCGGTCAAGGAGATCGGCCAGACGGTTCGGCAGAAAGGCCTTTCGTATCCGCTGACGATCGTCATTCAGCGGGGGCAGACTCCCGAAACCGGCTCGGAAGCCGAAATTCTCCCCGGAATGACCGGCACGGCGCAGATTACCCTGCGCGGAAACTCTTCGACGATCGTTCTTCCTTCGGCGGCACTGATTCCCGGCGCTGACGGCGCCGGCGCGAACGAGTCGGCGGTCTGGGTCATCAACGACCAGATGCGGCTCGAACGCCATCCGGTCCATATCAAGACCTTTACCGAGGAGGGGGCTGTCGTGGAAGACGGCCTGGCCGGGGGCGAGAGGATCGTCGGCGCCGGCGCGCGGTTCCTCGCCGAAGGGGAACAGGTCCGAACCGAGTAGTTACACACAGTCCGTAAGCACGAATAAACTATCCACAAAGAGAGGCAAACGGTTATGCTTCCAAAATATGCCGTTCATCACCGAACCGTGATCGGATTCTGTGTCTTTTTGCTCATCATCGGGGGGATCTACTCCTATTTCACGATGGGACGGCTCGAGGACCCCGAATTTACCATCAAGACGGCGGTGGTTATCACCCTCTATCCGGGCGCCGCTCCGGAGGATGTCGCCAACAACGTCACCAGCGTGATCGAAGAGGCGGCGCAGCAGATCAAGGGATTTAAGACGAGCCGCGCCCTTTCGCGTCCCGGGATGTCGATCGTTTTCGTTGACGTTCTCGAGACGTATCCGAGCGGAAATATCGATAAGGCATGGACCGAACTGCGGAACAAGATCGACATCGCCGCGCTGAAACTCCCTCCCGAGACGATCACGCCGATCGTCAACGACGATTTTGGCGAAGTCTATGGGATCGTCCTGGCGCTGACCGCCGACGGCTATACCGACGCCGAACTGCGCGACGCGGCGAAAGAGATTCAAAAGCAGCTCCTCCTCGTG
>ONWH01000178.1 GCA_900321495.1 uncultured Planctomycetota bacterium | reverse complement strand
CTGGCTACGCAGTCGCATCGGCGTGTGCGGGAGCCAACGAGCTCCCGTCAGTAACTGCCAACCCGGGCTCCGGGGGAGAGTGGGGGGATCCCTCCACGCCTGAAAATTGATGCTTGTTCTTGAATCTTCTGATCGTCTTCTGCTTGAAACCGGGGACCGGTTCCCGGTCGGCGCGCTCGATAATGACGGGGCGGCCGGCGGGGCCGGCGTCCTGGGACTTTGGTGGAGCCGGGCGGTCGGCGGCGCCGCGCCGGAACGCGTGACATGCCCCGTCGAAGAACTCGAGCCGCCGACGGCGGAATTTTCCGCCGAGGTCACGGCGGCGGCGATTGTCGTGCGGGGAAGCGCGCCGGGCGCCGTGCGGCTGGCCGTCAGTGATCTCGGCCGCGGCGGCCGGCCCGCCGAGACGGATATCGCCGATACGGGCGAAATCGCCGTGCCGCTCGAAAGCGGCCGGACGGAGTACCGTTTGCGCGCGGCGGTCCGCAATTCGCGCGGCGCGGAACTCGCCGAAGAGCTGACCGTCGGCACGCCGGGAACGGCTGTCCGGCTGCGCGCCGTTAAGGATCCGCCGCCGCTGAAATTCTTCTCGCCCGACGAAAGGATTTCGTTCGCCGCGCGCCTGACACTCTGCCCCGGCGGACGGCTCCCGCGGCGGGACGAGGTCGAGTCGTGCCGGTGCGCCGTGTACCGCCTCGTAAAGAACTCCCGCGGCGTCGGCCGCGTGCCGTGCAATACACCGTTCGGCGCGGGCGCGGAACTGCCGGTGTCGGTCGTCTCGGATACGCTTTCGGCCGCGCCGCCGTGGCGGCGCGACCGCGCGGGCGGGAACTTCCTCTACGCGCCGGATCTGCCGGTCGCCGAACTCTGCGGCGGGCCGGGCTTCTACGACGTCGTCTTTACCGTCCGGCTCAAAAGCGGCGGGTCGGTCTCGTTCGAGTTCTCGGTTCCCGTCGCCCGGGTCGCCGGACCCGGAGCCCGGGCGGAGTCGTGAAGGTCGGGACGTGGCGTGGTGCCGGAAGGCGTGAAGGCGGGGCGCGGGGTGGTTCCATTCCACCGGCTGGAGGCCGGTGGATCCCTTGCCCGCCGCGTGGCGGAAGGGCAACACGGTAAACGCGCTCGGGGTAGAGCGACCGACGGGAGCCGGCGGCCAGCGTTGCTTACCGTGGGAAAAACTGCCTGTCCCGGCTCGGGACCCGTCTCTTAAACCAGGGTCTCGTCGAGAAGAAAGTCGACCAGACCGACGTTCAGGATTCCGCCGTTGTCGTACCAGCGCTTCCGGATGTCGCGCCGGACGATGATTTTACCGAACGAGTCGCCGGTTAATCCCAGCGGCCTGGTTTCCGCCCTCGATTTCTCTTCGGTTTCGATGGCGTACGCCGATTGAACGTAAGTTCTTTTGCCGCCCCGCGCCGCGATAAAGTCGATCTCGCGGGGCGCGCGGACCGGATGGCCGGATTTGTTCCTTTCGGTGCCGTAAACGATCCCGATATCGACCTCGCATCCGCGAACCCGAAGATCGTTATAGACGATGTTCTCGGTGATATGCGTCATCTCCTGCTGACGAAATCCGATCCGCGCGTTGCGCAGACCCGGATCGACGCAGTAATACTTATTCGGATAATCGAAATAGCGTTTTCCCTTCACGTCGTATCGCCGGCACTCTTCGAAAAGATAGGCGTCCGAAAGATGCCCGATGTACGACGCGACCGTATTGGACGCGACGATGTCTTCCCCGGCGCGCTTTTGCCGCGAATTCAGCGCGCCCGCGATATTGCTGGGATTCGTCAGCGAGCCGACGGACGAGCAGAGCAGGTCAAGCGCCGCCGAGAGGACGTCTTCCCGTTTGACCTTTTTGCGTTCGACGATGTCTTTCAGATAAACTTCCGAAAAGAGAGATTTCAGATAGTCCATTTTCGCCGTGTCGTTCGGACGGGAGAGGATCAGCGGCATGCCGCCGAAAAAGGCGTAGTTTTCAAACGCCTCCTCTCTGTCGCCGCCGACGGCGGCGTAATATTCCCTGAAACTCAGCGGGCGGACCCGAATTTCGTCGCTGCGTCCCCGGAACTCGGTCAGAATATCGCCGGAAAGCATACGCGAATTGCTCCCGGTTACATAAACATCCAGGTTCGGGATCGAGTTCAGGTCGTTCAGCGCATCGTAAAACGTGATCTTTCTGCCGTCCGGATTATAGGGGTTCGGAACATCGTCGGACATCTGAATTTCGTCGACGAAAAGGTAGAACGGGTCCGGCGAGCGTTCGACCCGCTCACGAACGGTTTTCGCAAGTTCGAGCGGATTTCGGAACCTGATATCGCGGGCGAGATCGAGTTCATAAGAGAGAATACGGTCTTCCGGCGTTCCCTGCGAAACGAGATAGTTTCGGAAAATCCGGCGCAGAAGGTACGACTTGCCGCATCGGCGGATACCGGTGATCACCTTGACCTGACCGTCCCACATAAACGATACGATTTTATTCAGGTACAAATCCCGTTTGATTTCCATTACCGGCTCCGTTGAGAACTTAGTTAAACATTTATATAACTTCTCAATGCTATTATAGCCGAAAAATGGCGGTGAATCAATGTCCCGTTGAGAACTTGCCTAAATTTTTATGGAAGTTCTCAACGGCGGAAAGACGCGCGCGGGACTTGTGACGGATCTTTTAACTCTTTTGAAAGGATGATGCGATGAATATTTTTGATAAGTTCGAC
Source organism: uncultured Planctomycetota bacterium (assembly GCA_900321495.1). Lineage (GTDB taxonomy): Bacteria > Planctomycetota > Planctomycetia > Pirellulales > Thermoguttaceae > RUG695. The sequence goes on along the minus strand of ONWH01000178.1, from coordinate 1,120 downwards.
AGCCGGGATGAGCTGCTCCGCGCGGTGGAGGAGTCGATCGTTTCGGAACAGGCCGAGGAGGGGCCGGACGGTACGGCGGAACGGTTCTATCTCAAAAACGACGCCGCCGCCGAAACCGAAGGGCTGCATGCGCGGCTCGAGGCGGAAGCCGAAGAGACGCGGCAGCTGCGGCAGCGGCTGGCCGCCGCCGAGTCGCGCGCCGAGCAGCTGGCGAAGGAGAACGCCCGGCTCGCCGCGACGAACGAGGAGTTCTCGAATTACAATCCCGAAAAGCAGCGCGATGAAATCAACCGGCTCCTCGAAGAGGTCGGCCGTCTCAAAGCCGATAACAACGGTCTGGCCGAACAGATCGAGCCGCTCAACCGGCTGATCGCCGACTATAAGCGGAAGGAGGACGAACGGACGATCGATCAGGCGCTGATCGACGAGGCGGCCCGGCTCGGCGTGCGGCCGGAAGCCATGCGCGACGTGATGTTCCGCCGGTCGATGCTCACCGTGAGCGATCTGGGGACTGTTCAGACGAAAGAGGACGGGATCGGCGTCGCCGAGTTCATGAAATCGGAATACGACGCCTCCCCCCTCTGGCATCCGCAGTCGCAGGGGGGCGGCAGCTCGGCCGGCGCCGCGTCGAAAGCCGACAGCGGCGAACTCTACCGCGAAGCGCTCCGCAAAAAGGATTTCGAAGGGATGCTCGCTAATGCCCCCGAGTTCAAGGGGATCACGCTCAGCCAGCAAGTTGGGGGAGGCGGGGCGTGAAGGTCGGTGCGTGGCGGAAGGGCGGGAGCGTGAAAGTCGCGGCGTGGCGTGGGACTGGTCCACCGTCTGGAGGACGGTGGTGCGTTGTTTGAGTATTTCAGCTTGCCGGTTCCGGCGTGCGGGTTCCCCCACCGTCTGGAGGACGGGGGATCCCTTGCCCGCCGCGTGGCCGAAGGGCGGGGCGTGAAAGTCGGGGCTTGGCGTGGTTCTTACCCCCACTTGTAGAGTGGGGGTTGAAATTGAGTGTGTATTTCAGCTTGCCGTGGGCGTGGGGGTCCCTCCCCCGTCCGCGAGCCGCGGCGGGCGAGTATCGGCTCCTGGCTACGCAGTCGCATCGGCGTGTGCGGGAGCCAACGAGCTCCCG
>ONWH01000238.1 GCA_900321495.1 uncultured Planctomycetota bacterium | reverse complement strand
TTCAACGCCGCCGCCCTCAAACAGGTCCCCAGCTGCGAGTTCTTCCCGATGGAAGCGGTCAAAACAAACGTCATCGGCGTCGACAACGTCCTGACCGCCGCGATCGAAGCAGGGGTTAAAAAGGTCGTCTGCCTTTCGACCGACAAGGCCGCCTACCCGATCAACGCGATGGGAACGAGCAAGGCGATGATGGAAAAGGTGATCATCGCCAAGAGCCGTACCGTCGATCCCGAAAAAACCACCATCTGCTGCACCCGCTACGGAAACGTCATGTGTTCGCGCGGTTCGGTCATCCCCCTTTTCATCAGCCAGATCAAAGCGGGGCTCCCCCTGACCGTTACCGAGCCGACGATGACCCGTTTTATCATGTCGCTGGACGAGGCGGTCGATCTGGTTCTCTTCGCCTTCGAAAACGCCGAACCGGGAGATCTGATGGTTCAGAAGGCCCCGGCCAGCACGATCGCCGACCTGGCTCAGGCGGTTAAAGAGCTCTTCGGCGCCGAAAACGAGATCAAAGTGATCGGGATCCGCCACGGCGAAAAAATGTACGAGACGCTCCTGACGAACGAGGAATGCGCGCGCGCCGTCGATTTGGGAAATTTTTATCAGGTGCATGCCGACAAACGGGGCCTGAACTACGACAAATACTTCACCGAAGGGGATACCAAGCGGAACCTCCTGACCGAATTCAACTCGAACAACACCAGGCGGCTGAATCTGGAAGAGGTCAAGGAAAAGCTCCTCACGCTGCAGTACATTCGCGACGAGCTCGGATCGGCGGCGTCCTGATCTCCGGGATCCGCAGACACCGGCTCCCGCCCCGTGTCAGCGTCCCCCGTTCGGCAGGGGAATTCGCCCCTACCCCCCGGAAAAACGAGAAAGCAAAAAATTTACGGGATTTTAGTGGAAAAAGAGGGATTCCCCCCTTCTTTCCCTTGCAAAGCAAGTCGGTTTGTGGTATTTTAAAGGGTACGGGGAAGTTCGCTTGGCGGGCGCTCCTGCGATCGGCACTCAGAAAGGGCCGTTCTCTCGCGGGGAATTGCGGGGTCAGCCCCGGTCCTTCCCCTGAGGCGGTTGCCGCCAAAGGGATTCTGTTGCGCCGTCAGGCACATAAACCCGGAGTTTTATAAAAACTTGATCACCGTCCATTACAGGTAAGGCACGAGCTATGTTCAAAAAAGCGATGATTCTGTCTCTGACTCTTCTCCTGGCTGTCATGATTACGGCCTGTACGCCGAACCGGCCGAAGGGGTGTCCCAAACTCTACCCCTGCACTCTGAAAATCATCCAGGGAGGCGAGCCGCTTGCGGAAGCGATCGTCAACATCTACCCCGACAATTCCGAACTTGCCAAGTGGCCGATGAGCGGTCTGACGGATGCCAATGGCGAAGTCAAGCTGATGACCCAGACCTTCCCCGGGGCCCCGCTCGGTTCCTATACGGTGACCGTTTCCAAGGTGGAAGACAAGCACGTTCTTCCGCCGGTAATCATCGAGCATGTGGCAGAGCAGTTCACTCTCAAAGATCAGTCTCCTCTCAAAATTGAAATCACAAAGAAGTTGTTGGAACCGATTCAGCTGGATGTTGGCGAGGCTCAGTGATTTCCCGCAGATAATTCACGCCGCTTCGAGAAATTTCCGGGGCGGCAAGTTTTATATCATTTTTCATACCTAGATTGCTAAGGAGTTTATGATGGTCAACTTTGAGCGAAAGAAGGGGTTCACGCTTGTTGAACTCCTGGTCGTGATCGCGATTATCGGGATCCTGATCGGTTTGCTTCTCCCCGCCGTTCAGGCCGCACGGGAAGCCGCCCGCCGCATGAAATGCTCGAACAACATGAAGCAGGTCATGCTGGCGTGTCACAATTACCTTGATGCGAACGGAACGTTCCCGCCGTCTTCGTTTGGATACGGAGCTTACAGAACATTCGCCAATCCGATCACAAACCAGTGTTCCTGGGGAACCACGCTTCCCTGCGGAATTTTCATTCTCCTCTGTCCCTACATGGAACAGCAGCAGATCTATGACAGGTTTACTCAGACCGCTCAGGACAACGATCTTCTGCACGTCTGGGAGCCTGTCAACTTCAATACGGATTACTACAACCCCGGTGATTACTACAAAGGGGCCAACACAACCCATTGGGCCGGCGGCGCCACAATGACC
>ONWH01000066.1 GCA_900321495.1 uncultured Planctomycetota bacterium | reverse complement strand
GGCAGATTTTCTTCGCGTAGTCGATTTCATCGAAACCGAGCGGAACGATCGACCCGCTGTACCTGACGTTCTTTCGCGTATCCACCGGGTATGCCCGATGGATATGCCCCAGCGCGATATAGTCCGCCGTTGATGGAAAGGTATCGAACTCGACACCTTCGAGCCCACCGATCGTCAGGTCACGCACGCCGTCATCGCCACTACGATACGAGCGGCTCCCTTTCGCAAAGAGATGCCCCGTAACGATCAAGGGGATTTCCTTCTTATAATGCTGACGAACTTCCTCACGTTTTGCCTCGGCAAGTCGGCTGACCTCGTCGTAATGACTCCTCAGCCCTTCAAGCGCCTTGGCGACCTTTTCCTCGGACGTTTCACCCGGCTGCACCTTCCGCAAAAGCCGCTCGGGAATATACGGCACAGCGCAGACAACCGCTTCCGGTACCCCTTCCCTGTCCGAAAGCAAAATCACTTCGCGCGGAAGATTCTCCGGATCGATCCCGCCAATCACACTAAGGTTCAGCGGATGAACTAACGAGTAAAGTTCAGACGGGGCATCGAGCAACGTGGCGCTGTCGTGATTCCCGCCAATCGCGACCAGATGGCGGCACCCCGTCATGGAAAGAGCACTGACAAATTCATAAAACAGCCTCTTCGCATCGTTCGGGGGATTGGGAACATCGAAGATATCCCCGGCAATCAAAAAGAGATCAACCTTTTCCTTCTCGACCAGTTCGAGATACCATTTCAGTACATTGGCAAACTCCTCGTCCCTGTTCTCGCTCTTGTTGAACTGATTCCCCAAATGCCAGTCCGAAGTATGAAGCAACTTCATAAACACCCTTTCGTTTGTGGTACAAATACACTCTCGCCAGAAGAAAACCGCGGCAGACGGCGGAGAATCTCCGCCGGGACTTCGGGAAGAGAAAAGAACTCCGTTTCTCTTTGTTATGCCGCGCGCCGATTCGTTACATCCCCGTCGTTTTACGGCACGGGAGTTTTTTTCGAAAAATCGCTGACCGCAGGATACTGGCGGTAATATCCTCCGCCGTCGAGTCCGTATCCGCCAACAAAAACATTTTCGATCGTCTTGCCGATAAAATCGGGGTGATAATCGATTTCGCGCCGCTCGAACTTATCAAGCAGAACCGCCGCGGCAACCGACCTGGCCCCTTTCTCACGGCAGTAATCCGAAAGAGCGGCCAGCGTGCGGCCGGTGTCAATCAGCTCATCGACCATCAAAATATCGCGCCCCTCTAGAGAGACGGCTGGTTCATAGAGAATTTGGACATTCCCGCTCGAAACAAGGGAGGTTCCGTAACTGGAGGCCCCGATAAACTCGATCTCCGCAGGAAACGTCAGTTTCCGAACCAGGTCGGCTAGAAAGATGAACGCTCCCTTCAAAATTCCCAAAACCAGAACAGGCGGCTCGTTTTCACGGGAACCGTAAAAGCGGTTAATTTCCCCGCCCATTCGAACGACAAGCCCTTGAATTTCCTCCTCGGAAACAATCAATCTTCCCTGTTCCATCGGTTCACATTCCTCTTTGGTCTGCGGCGGCTGAGGTCAGCCGGCTTTCGGCTGATTGTCACCGGTACCGGCGGCCGGCTTTTCCGACCCGATCAGCCAGAGCCCGCCGGCGACGATGACCGCCCCGCCGACGATGTTCCCCAAAGTCACCCAAAGCAGATTCATAAAGAGCCCGGAACAGGAGATCGTCAGTTCCCCGCCCGAGACGGTCTGAGCCGCCATTCCGCACGGTATGAAGTACATATTGGCGATCGAATGTTCGAACCCGCAATAGACAAACGCGAAAACCGGCAGGAAAGTCGCGATAATCTTCCCGGCGGTCCCTTTCGCCTTTAGTGCGCACCAGACCGCGATGCAGACCAGGATATTGCACCCGATCGCGCGGATAAACATTTCGTGCGGAGGGAGAGACGTCTTCATCTCCGCGGCGGCAATCATCGTTTTCATCAGCTGTCCGCCGAAAAGCCGATACGTTCCGCCCCAGATCACCAGGTTCACCAGAAAGAGGCTCCCGACCAGGTTCCCGATATAGACGATGAGCCAGTTCTTCCAGAGCGCCCCCTTCCCGAGCGAACGGTCGTAGACCGAGTACGCCATCAGGTTGTTCCCGGTAAAGAGCTCGGCACCGACCAGTACAACCATAATCAGACCGATCGGGAAGACGGCGGCGGCGGCGAACTTCGCCCCGCACGGAGCGAACTCGGCCGACGCGATCTGGCTGCAGAGTGCGCCGAACGCGATAAAAAGCCCGGCAAAAAAGGCGGCGGTAAATGATCGGCGGAACGGCAGAGCCCCCTTTTTCAGGGCGATTTCGTTATAGTTCATCGGTACTCCCTCACTCGTGACTCATCTTCTGGCAGCTGAACCGGCGAACCGGTCAGAAGGACAGGATACCACACCCCGCCGTGCCTGTCAAACGGCGCGGCGGCGGTGCCTCCGCCGGCGGTCCCGGCCGCGAAACCACGGAATCGAAACGCAACCCGCCGCGGGGCCGGAAGGTTACTTATCGAGGAGGGTCTCAGGATTGAGAGAGCAGAGTACCCCGTGCGGCAGGATATAAAGGACCGTCCCCTCGGCGGTATCGCCGATCTTGTCGTACAGACGCCCGGCGGAATAACTCTCACCGATAACGGTGTGAGTGCTGTTCGCAACATACCCGATCCGTCCGAGCCCTTCGAGCTCCGCACGAATCGCCTCCCGGTCCGCCTTATTGTCCGGCTCTTTCACCAGACGCACCGCCATTTCCGGTTTCAGAACCTTGTCCCCGTAACGATACTTCACACCGACAATCGTAAAGAAAATCTTTTTCATTGTTAAACCTCCAAATCTCTTAATACTGCATTATTTCAAAAGTTTTTCAACTGAAAGCCAAACTAACATGACATTGATTATAGCACTATTACATTATTCGTCAATACATAAACAATAAAAATCTGTGCGGTTCTCTGAAAATAACGGTTTGTTCAGCGAACGGGCCCCAAAACGCCGTTTCGTGATATCGGTATCGGATTTAAGTAAGAATGAAACGGCATATTACCGGGGGGCCGTTCAGAACGGGAGAAGTGTTTGAAATCGCGCCCGACGGATTCTTAATCTCGTCTGACGAAGCCGCAGATGCGGTTAGGGTTTTTGCAAGTGATCTAAAGATTTTCATATCGAGGAATGTTTTGGCGTCCGTTGACGTGGCTTTAGTGTGAATGTAAAATCGTTGCGATAAATGGATGTGAGTGTCCGCTTTTTTGGGCACATGCCATTAACTTCTGCAACAACGATCGCTACCAAAGTCGTTTTGGTTATCAATCGCCGCTCGGAGTTCGAGCGGCGGCCATGGCGGGTCAGAATCCTCTGATTTCGGGAGTCGGCCGCCGGATCAGCCAGATGAACCGCAATCCCGAAAAGGCGAAAAAGGGTCCCCGTACAGTTGCGGCCGCTTAAAGAAGCCCTCCGCCGTCCGAAAATACCGAAAGGAAAAAAATGGACCGATTTGTCTTGAAGAACTTCGCATTGGCGTTGTCAGGCGTGTTCCTCTTTTGCGCGGGGCTCCTGGCCGCCGAAGTGCGGTTCGCCTGCGACCGTGCCGATCAGGTTTGTCATGTCGGCCAGAGCGCTGTCGTAACGATGACCGTTCTTGACAACAAGGGGGAGCCGGTCGAAAAGGGAATGCTCCGCGTGCGTGTCACCAACGATGGCGGCGAGACACTCGACCGGCAGGATTTCAATCTTGCCGAGTCGAATCCGGCGGCAGTGAACGTTTCCCTTTCGTTTCCCGGACACGCGCTTGTCAAGGTGACCGCATCGGGCGAAGGGGTCGGCGAAGACGTTCACCGCCTGTTCGGTCTTTCGTTCGATCCGCAGCAGATTGAACCCGGGCTTCCGAAACCGGACGATTTCGACCGATTCTGGACCGATGGAAAAGCCGAAGTCCGTCAGATTCCGCTCGATGCCGAAATGACGCCGATTCCCGAACTGACGACCGAAACGCGGGAAGTCTTTCAGGTCGGTTTCGCCACACTTGGCGGCAAACGGGTTTACGGATTTCTGTCGAAGCCGGTTGGGGAAGGCCCTTTTCCGGCGCTGGTGAATGTGCCGGGCGCCGGTCCGGGAACAGGCCCGGACCTGACCTTGACGGACCGCGGCTTTGCGGTCCTGGTGATGAACGTCTTTCATTATCCGGTTCCGCTTGACGAAGAGGAACGGAAGAAACAGCACAAAGAGTATAACAAATCGCTCGGCGTTCGCTACTGTTATTTCCATTCCAACGACCGCGACACCTACTATTACCGTTCGATCTATCTGGGGATCGACCGCGCGATCGACTGGTTGGCAGCTCAGCCGTTTACGGATCATCGGATCGGTTTTTTCGGGATGAGTCAGGGCGGCGGTTCGGCACTGATCCTTTCGGGTCTCAACAGGAACATCAAAGCCGCGGTCGCGTCGGAACCGGCCATTTGCGATCATGCCGGGGGTCTGAAGGGGCGTTCGCCCGGCTGGCCGCGGCTCGTCGCGCAGGCCAAGGGAGATCCGGAGGTTCTGAACGCGTCGCGTTACCTCGACGGAGTCAATTTCGCCGGCTCGATCGAGATTCCGATTCGCGTGACCGTCGGATTTATCGACGTGACATGTTCTCCCAGTTCGGTTTGGTCCGCGTATAACGCGATCCCTTCGGCCGACAAAGAGATGATTCTCGATCAGGAGCTCGGGCATCAAAGAGGAGAAAAATACCGGCAGGCGATCGACTGGCTCTGTGAGACCGTCGGGAACATGTAAGTTTTCAGACCTAACGTACCTCCTTGCGAAGGGCTGCGGCAGCGGCTAAAATGACGGACAGGACCGGTAGGAGCGGGCCGCTCCCGCGCGTTCCTCCGGCACGCCTTTCCGATCGGGTGAGTGTCTGTATGCCCATAATACGACAAGGGGCAGCCGGTCACCCTGAAATTTTAAAATCTCTCTAATTTCTCATAATCTTGGGAAAATCCAGCAAACAGGGGACAGAACAATGAATCAGTATTTGAAGACGTTCCTCACGGCAATCCTATTTACCATGTTTTTTCTGGTCAGGCCGGGACACACGCAGGAACTGGTCGAGGGGGAGGATTTCGTCCTCGTGACCCGCGACGGCGGAGCGGGAGGATACGAAGCGTTCCCCGACATCTGCCGGCTCGCCGACGGCCGTCTCTTTTGTGTTTTTTACGACGGGTACAAACATATCTCCTATCCGAATGCCTCGACTTTCAAAACCGGCGGCCGAATCTCGGCCTGCTATTCCGAAGACGAGGGAAAGACATGGAGCGATCCCTTCGTCGTCTTCGATTCTCCGTTCGATGACAGGGATCCTTCGGTCACCGCACTTTCCGACGGAACGATTCTCTGTAATTTTTTCATTCTCGACAAAATCCCCTACGAAAACCAGAAAAAGCCGTACCGAAAACTGGGACAGTGGTACGTCCGCTCGACGGATAACGGAATGACATGGTCGGAACCGATTCCGATCACCGATGACCATTGGGCCTCGGCGCCGATCCGTATCCTGAAAAACGGACGCTGGATTATCGGCGAATACGGAATGGACCCGGACTGGGATGCCGGCGTTGCCATATCCGAAGACGAGGGAAAACATTGGCGCAAAGTCAAAATCCCCACCGGAGATTTTCTGTTAGCGGCCGAAACAGATATTTTCCAGCGTTCCGACGGATCGCTTCTTGCATACATTCGCCACCGCGAAGGATTCGGACCGCAGCCGATGGTTTACAGTGTCTCGTATGACAACGGGGACACGTGGTCGCAGGGTGAAAGCGCCGGATTCTCCGGCCACTGTCCTTACTTCTGCCAAACCCCCGATGGAGTTCTTGTCTTGGGAACCAGGACTGGATATACTCCTCTGGAAGGCGAGGGCGTGGTTCCCCACTCAACAACGATCCGGATCAGTTTCGATGAAGGCAACTCGTGGAGTACTCCGGTAACCGTCGATACCCATCACGGGGCCTATCCTTCAATGGTCAACCTCAGGGACGGTTCCACACTCATTGTTTACTATGAAGAGGGTAAAGGCTCGAACATCCGTGCCCGAAAATTCCGGATTGAGAACGGCAGTGTCCTGTGGCTGAAGTTCTAGTGCGGATTTCTCTCCGTAATGGAGTTTGACGTCCGTTTTTGCGGGAGCTGAATTATGCCGGTAATTCGCTCCCCCAATCTCCGCTCTGAACCGCCTGGTCGGGGTATCGCCGGTGAGAAAAAGGCGTTTCGGCTTTTTTAAGAAGCCGCGATAGCCGCTGAAATTTGTAACGCTATCCTCGGCTTGTCGCCGTACCGTCCAAAGAAACCGAAAAACAGCCTAAAAAATCTTATTAGTAACGAGTCTCATTATTGACAAACTTGAATTTCCGATCCATAATGGTATCATAGACAGGCAGAACATGAAAAACAGAAACACACGGCAGCGGGAATTGATCATAAGTCTCATGAGAGAAAACTACGATCACCCCACCGCCGATGAAATCTATGAGCTTGCCAGAAAGGCCGATCCGCAGATCAGCCGGGGCACGGTCTATCGGAATCTGAATCTTCTGGCCGAAAAGGGAGCAATTCGCCGTCTTGATGTAATCGGCGGGGCGGACCATTACGACTGTCGGCTAAAGGATCATTATCACTTCGTTTGCAGACACTGTCATAACGTCTTTGATACCCCGATCCCATACGAGGACTCGTTTAACCGGACGCCGGAATCGATGGAAGGGTTCAAGACCGAATGGCATCATCTTCTTCTGGTCGGTCTGTGCCCGTCCTGCACCGACCGGGAATAACTGAAAGGTAGTTCGGCAGTGTGTCGCGGACGGGCCGGGACACGCTGCGGAAAAGTGTATTGAGGAGAAACATCATGTCGAACAAGTACGCAGGAACTCAGACGGAAAAGAATCTCATGCAGGCGTTCGCAGGGGAATCCCAGGCGCGGAACAAGTACACCTATTTCGCTTCGGTCGCAAAAAAAGAGGGATATGAGCAGATCTCGGCCCTCTTCCAGAAGACCGCGGACAACGAAAAGGAACACGCCAAAATGTGGTTCAAGGAACTCAGCGGAATCGGCGATACCCCCGCCAACCTGGCGGCCGCCGCCGACGGTGAAAACTATGAGTGGACCGACATGTACGACGGGTTGGCCAAGACCGCCGAAGCCGAAGGATTCAAGGAACTGGCGGCGAAGTTCCGGCTGGTTGCGGCGATTGAAAAGCATCATGAGGAGCGGTACCGCGCTCTGTTGAAGAACATCGAAACGAAACAGGTATTCGAAAAGAGCGAAGTCAAGGTCTGGGAATGCCGCAACTGCGGACACATCGTGGTCGGCACAAAGGCTCCGGAAATCTGCCCGACGTGCGCTCATCCGCAGAGTTATTTCGAAGTCCACGCCGAAAACTACTGAGGAACATCAAACATGGCGCAATACAAATGCTCGATCTGCGGCTACGTCTACGATGAGGAAAAAGAGGGCGTTCCCTTTTCCGAACTCAAAGCGTGTCCCGTCTGCTTTCAGCCGGCGAGCTACTTCGAAAAGATCAGCCAACCCGCCGGTTCACCCGAAAGCCGCACTGCGGAATCGAATCTCCCCCTGGCCTATCCGGAACAGTACGCCAGACAGGACGATTCGATTCCCCGCATGGGCGATATCCACCGGATGGCGGTCAGCGGCGAGTCGATTCACGCGGCAATGGCGACAACGCTCCCCGTACCGGGTTTCGATGAGATTCTGATCCTGGGCGCCGGACTCGATCCGATGCCGCTCGAAAGCGGCGCGCCGGTAAACACAACGACCGTGATCGGGCCGAAAGCCGCAAAGCCAATGGTTCTCGAAAACCCGGTCTACGTGTCGCACATGTCGTTCGGAGCACTCTCGAAAGAAACCAAGATCGCTCTTGCGAAAGGGAGCGCGATGGCACATTCGGCGACATGTTCAGGCGAAGGGGGCGTCCTGCCGGAAGAGATGCGTGCCGCGGAGCATTACATCTTCGAGTATATCCCGAACCGGTACAGCCTCACCGACGAGAACCTGAAAAACTCTTCCGCGGTAGAAATTAAGATCGGCCAGGGAACCAAGCCGGGGATGGGGGGGCATCTTCCGGGGAGCAAGGTCACTCCCGATATCGCCGCGGTACGGGGGAAACCGGTCGGCGAGGATATCCAGAGCCCGTCCCGATTTCCGGGGATCAATACGCCCGAAGACCTGAAAGCGCTTGTGTCGGAATTGAGGGCCCGTTCCGAAGGCCGTCCGATCGGAATTAAGCTCGCCGCCGGACATATCGAACGCGATTTGGCTTTCGCCCTGAAAGCGGAGCCCGATTTTATCACGATCGACGGCCGCGGCGGGGCAACGGGATCAAGTCCGAAGCTCCTTCGGGACGCGACGAGCGTGCCAACCGTTTACGCCCTCTATCGGGCTCGGAAATACCTGGACGAGCACGCCGAGGGGGTCTCGCTGGTCATTACCGGCGGTTTGCGGGTCTCTTCCGATTTCGCCAAAGCGATCGCGATGGGCGCTGACGCCGTGGCGGTGGCAAGCGCCGCGCTGATCGCCGCCGGATGTCAGCAGTACCGGATCTGCGGCAGCGGCCTCTGTCCCGTCGGTATCGCGACGCAGGATGAGGAGCTGCGGCGGCGTTTCGACGCCGACGCCGCCGCGCGGCGGGTCGCGAATTTTCTGAACGTCTCGCTCGAAGAACTCCGAATGTTCGCCCGAATCACGGGGCACGAAAACCTCCATGACCTTTCGGCGGACGACCTGGTAACGGTCAGCAGTGAAATTGCCGGTCACACCAATATCAGACATGCATAGAAAACGGCGGGGAGATGCCGGTCCCCCCCCGGCGTCTTTCCGCTCTTGTCCCCCCGTACGGTCCGAAAAAATCCCGTCTTTTTCCCGAAAATAATCGCCGAATCGCCCGCCTTTCGGCTTGAAAACCGGTTTTGATTCTGTTAAACTGGATAACTGATGGGGCTTTGCCAGGTAAAAAAGAGCCTTCTTCCGCGCTGTTTCCCGCCCTTTTTTGAGGGTGAATTCTGCGCGTTTCGGGGGGCGGACCGTCGGCAAGGCGTCCCCGTTCTTTACCAAACAGCCCGAACCCGAAATGTCGGGTCGGAATCAACATTCGCAAACGCGCCCCGCCCGTTCCGGAGCGTGTTTCGCGCCAACAAGAAGAGGTTTTATAATGAAACGACGTGATTTTCTGAAAACGAGCGGTCTGGTTGCCGCCGGTTTGAGTGTGGCCCGCGGCGCCCAGGCTGCCGGCGACGATTGTATTAAGATCGGTCTGGTCGGCTGCGGCGGCCGCGCCCGCGGCGCGGTCCAGAACCGTCTCTCCTTTGAAGACAACTGCAAGGTTGTCGCCATCTGCGACGTGTTCGAGCAGAATGCCAAGAACGCCGCCGAAGCGTTCCGTGCCACCGAAGATGAACGCTACACATTCGACGATGATCACGTTTTCTGGGGTTTCGAAGCCTATAAAAACGTCATTGATTCCTGCGATCAGGTCCTGATCGTCACAACCCCGGCGTTCCGCCCGATCCATTACCTGTACGCCGCCAAGGCCGGCAAGCACATCTTCATGGAAAAGCCGTGCGCCGTCGATGTCGGCGGGTTCAAACTCGCCATGGAAGCGAACAAGATCGCCGATGAAAAGGGTCTCGTCGTTGTGGTCGGTTATCAGCGTCATTATCACGCCAGTTATCAGCAGATGGTCGAAAAGATCGCCGAAGGGGCGATCGGTGACGTCGTCTACACCCGCGTTTACTGGAATGACGGCGGGATCTGGGAACGCGCCCGTCAGGCTGGCGATACCGAAATGCAGTATCAGATGCGTAACTGGTATCACTTCAACTGGCTCTGCGGCGATGGAATCGTCGAACAGCATTGCCACAATATCGACATCTCGAACTGGATCCACTGCAAGGGTGACTTCAAGGGGCCTCTCTCCCACCCGGTCAAGGTCAACGCGATGGGCGGCCGTCAGGTTCGCCGGTTCCCGCGGTTCATGGATTCCGGTTACCGTTATGATCACTACTTCTGCGAATTCACCTATGCCGACGGTTCGCAGATGTTCAGTCAATGCCGCCATCAGGGGAACACCTGGAGTAACGTTTCCGAATTCGTCTATGGGACCGAGGGCCAGGGCAACTCCGGCGCTCTCTATGACCGTGCCGGAAACGCGATCTGGCAGTTCCAGGGTCCCGACTGCAACCCGTACGACGAGGAACACCGCAAGCAGGTCGAATGGATCCGCAAGGGCGAAGCTCACAACGATGGCTGGTTCGCCGCCTATTCGAGCATGACCAGCGCGTTCGGCCGAATGGCAGGCTGCTCGGGTCAGGAACTGAACTGGGACGATGTCATCGAAAACGGCAAGAGCGAATTCCCCTACGAACAGGCGCTCGCCGGCACGATGGACTGGGATACCCTCCCGCCGATCCTCCCCGATACCGAACCGCCGGCACAGCCCGCTGCCGGTCAGCTCATTTACGAGAATTCCGTTCCGGTTCCGGGCGAATGGAAATGGGCGAAGGAAGCCTAAACCTCAACAGGTTTTGATTTTCAGCCTAAAAGGCGCGCTGAGGCGCGCCTTTTTTTGGCCTTCCGCCGCAGATTGCAAAAAACCGAAACACCGGAAACCGGTGTGCTGGTGCATACAGAATGAGACTTCCGAAGGCAATGACGATATTGATATTTTTGGCGGCATTCTGCGCCGCGGCCGTTGTTTTCGGTTTCAATGAGGAGCGGGACGAAAACTTCGACGAGTCGAAAGTGGTTCCCTATACCCTTCCCGACCCGCTGATCTGCGGTGACGGTACACCGGTTACAACCCCCGAACTCTGGCACCGGAAACGGCGCGGGGAGATTCTCGATCTTTTCGCAACACAGATGTACGGAGTCATGCCGGAATGCGACCGCTCGAAACTCCGGTGGGAAACGCGGCGCGTCAACCCAGCTGCTCTCGGCGGAAAAGCCGTTTTTAAAGAAGTCCGCGTTTGGTTCGACGCGCCGAATCCGTATCCGAAAATCGATATTCTTATCTGTATTCCCCGCAACACAGAGATGCCTGTTCCGGCTTTTCTGGGGCTCAATTTCAACGGGAACCACACCGTCAGCGATGATCCGTGGATATCTCCGCCCGACAACGACGAGGGGAATCACGTGCGTGGTAAAGATCCGCAGAGACAGCGGGGAACAATGAAACACCGCTGGCCGATCGAAATGATTATTGACCGGGGCTACGCGCTGATTACCGGCTATTATGAGGATATCGATCCGGACTTCGACGACAAACGCCAAAACGGCGTTCATCCGCTCTTTGCCCCTTTTGAAACCGAAGTTCCGGAACCTTCCCGCGCGGCAACGTTCACCGCCTGGGGCTGGGGACTTTCACGAATTCTGGACTGTCTCGAAGAGATGCCTGAAATCGACGCGGAGCGCGTCGCCCTTCTGGGGCATTCACGTCTCGGAAAAACCGCGCTCTGGACAGGCGCCAACGACACACGGTTTGCGATGGTCATTTCAAATGATTCCGGCTGCGGCGGAGCGGCTCTTTCACGGCGCAGTTTCGGGGAAACGCCGAAACTGCTCGTCACGGTACGCCCCCATTGGTTCTGTCCCTGCTTCACCCGCTATGCTGAAGACCCGAGAGAAATCCCGTTTGACCAGCATGAACTGATCGCGCTTATTGCGCCGCGGCCGGTTTACATTGCCAGTGCCGATGACGACCTTCCGGCTGACCCGAAAGGAGAATACCTCGCGGCATGGAACGCCGACCCGGTTTACCGGCTTCTCGGAACCGACGGAATCGGCGGCGCGCCCGACGTTCCCCCCGAGACCGATGTCCCGGTCGGCGCGACAATCCGTTACCACCGCCGCAGCGGCAAACACGACCTTACTTCATACGACTGGGAGCAATACATCAGTTTTGCCGACATGTACATGAAGCGGTAAGAAACCGTTTCTTTTGGAAGGAATCAATTCAATGAAAAAAAGATTCACCGCGTTTATGCTGATCTCCTGCATCTGGACCGCCGCAGTTTGCGCGGAGGAGTGGAAAGAAAACAACGACGAATCGAAAGTCATTCCGTACACTCTCCCCGATCCGCTTGTCTGTCAGGACGGCACCCAGGTCGCCACGCCCGAACTCTGGACCGAAAAACGCCGCAGCGAAATTCTTGAGATGTTCCGCATGCAGATGTACGGAATGATGCCCGATCGCGGCCAATCGGAACTCCGCTGGGAAACGCTGCGTGTCAATCCGGTTGCCCTTGACGGGAAAGCCGTCTTTAAGGAGATCCGTATTTGGTTCGACGCGCCGAATCCCCGGCCGAAGATCGATATCCTTGTCTGCATTCCCCGCGCCGCGGCCGGACCGGTACCGGCTTTCCTCGGCCTCAATTTCTACGGGAATCACACGGTGAGCGGCGACCGATGGATATCACTCACCGACTGTCCCGACGGAACCCGCGTACAGGGGAAAGATCTTGAAGCGCAGCGGGGGCGGTCGAAAAGCCGCTGGCCGATTGAGATGATCATCGATCGGGGATATGCCCTTGTCACCGCCTACTACGAGGAAATCGTGCCGGACTACCACGGCGGTCATACACTCGGGGTCTATCCCCTCTTCGCCTCCTTTGAAGAAAGCGTCCCCGAACCTTCGCGGGCCGGAGAGATCACCGCCTGGGCATGGGGACTTTCGAGAATTCTTGATTGTCTTGAAAATGTCCCCGAGATCGACGCCGGACGCGTTGCCGTAATGGGACATTCGCGGCTTGGGAAAACAGCGCTTTGGGCGGGCGCAAACGACCAGCGGTTCGCGCTGGTCATCTCAAACGATTCCGGCTGCGGAGGCGCGGCCCTTTCGCGCCGCAATTTCGGCGAAACTCCGGAATTCATGGATCAGGTGATTCCGTCCTGGTTCTGCCGGTATTACAGCCGTTACGCAAAGGATCCGGCGCAGATACCGTTCGATCAGCATGAACTGATCGCCCTGATCGCGCCGCGTCCGGTTTATGTGGCCAGCGCCGACGAAGACCTCTGGGCCGACCCCAAGGGGGAATATCTTTCCGCATGGAACGCCGATCCGGTCTACCGTCTTCTCGGAACCGACGGAATCGGCGGCGCGCCCGACACTCCCCCCGAGACGGATGTCCCGGTCGGCGCGACGATCCGTTATCACCGCCGCAGCGGCAAGCACGACGTCACGGACTTCGACTGGAACGAGTATCTCGGGTTCGCCGACAGATACATGAAGTAACACAACGATTTTTTGCAAACAAAAAGGCCCGCCGTAAAGCGGGCCTTTTTTGAGCGCTTTTTAAGGAGCAGACTATTCTTCGTCTTCCTGCATATCGGCGGCGGCGATCACCTGCGCCTGGACGTTGCCCGGAACGACGTCATAGCGGTTGAACTCAATGACGTAACTCCCCTGTCCCCCCGTCATGCTGGCGAGCGAACGGCTATAGGTCATCACTTCGGCGAGCGGAATTTCCGCCTTAATGACCTGCATCCCGCCACCGGCCGATTCGCTGCCGGTCTGGCGGCCGCGGCGGGTTGACAGGTCCGAGCAGATATCGCCGACTTTGTCGTCGGGAACCGTGACTTCGAGGTTCACGATCGGTTCGAGAAGCGAAGGACGCGCTTCCTGGAAGACGTTCTTAAAGACGTTCGACGCGGCGGTCTTGAACGCCTGCTCGTTACTGTCGACCGGGTGGTATTTCCCGAAATGGACTTCAACGCAGAGGTCCTGAACGTGATAACCGGCGATAACGCCCTTTTCCATCCGTTCCTTGAACCCCTTTTCAATCGCCGGCATGAAGTTGGCGGGAATCGTACCGCCGACAACCGAGTCGACCCAGAGGAAGTTGTTTTCCGGGAAATGCTTGTATTCTTTCATCGACGGGAAACGCTCTTTGTTCGTCGCGAATTCTTCCGGATCGGTGCCGCCCGGGAACGGATACATGCGGATATGGACTTCGCCGAACTGACCGGCGCCGCCCGACTGCTTCTTGTGACGGTACGAACCGCTCGCCTCGGCCTGGATCGTTTCACGATACGGGATCTTCGGCTCTTTCGTTTCGAGCTCGACCTTGTCACGCCGCTTCAGGCGTTCCTGCAGAACCTGAAGATGAAGTTCGCTCATCCCGGTGATGATCAGCTGTTTGGTCTGGTCGTTCCGTTCGACGAGGAAGGTGTTGTCCTCTTCGGCAAGCTTGGTAAGCGCGCCGCTGACCTTCGCTTCGTCGCCCCGGCTCTTCGGCGAGGCGGCCAGACCGACCATCGGGGTCGGGAACGAGAAGGCGGGGAACGTCAGATCGCCCAGCGAAGTGCCGGTGTGGAGTTCTTCACTCTTGGTAACCGCCACGATCGCGCCGGGACCGGCTTCGTCGACCGGGATCAGCGCGTCGGCCTGGATTTCAAACAGCTGAGCGATTTTCAAACCGCGGCGGGACGACGACGCGGCAATCTGCATCCCGGTCTTGAGCGTGCCGTTAAAGACGCGCATGTAGTTGATCTTCTGAACGAAGGGGTCGATT
Organism: uncultured Planctomycetota bacterium; assembly: GCA_900321495.1. Taxonomy (GTDB): domain Bacteria; phylum Planctomycetota; class Planctomycetia; order Pirellulales; family Thermoguttaceae; genus RUG695. The sequence goes on along the minus strand of ONWH01000066.1, from coordinate 15 downwards.
CGGGTCTTGAAAACG
>ONWH01000014.1 GCA_900321495.1 uncultured Planctomycetota bacterium | reverse complement strand
GCTCTTCCTCAAAGAACGGCGGGAGATTTACCGCCGGACATTTGCAGGACACCGACATTCCGTTTACCCAACTGAAAGAGAATTGACGATGAAAAAGCATTATTTCCAATCCGCGCTTTGCCGGAAAGCGTTTCTTTCGCTTTTCGCGCTTCTTGGTTTGGCCGCCGCGGCGCAGGCGGCGGAGCTGACGGCGTATCCGAAATTCAACGAGCTCTCCTTCACCTACGACGGCCGGCCGTTTTCGGCCGATACGTTCGCCTGCAAGGTGACTCCCGGCGGGGGGGACGGCGAGTTCACTCAGATGAACGTCGCCTACCTTTCGCTCGACGGCAGGCTTCGGATCGACGTCGTTTACAGGCTGTATAAAAACTACCCGGTCTCGGAATACTCGGTCCGTCTGACGAACGTGTCGCCGGATGAAAAAACCGGGCTGGTCGAAGATTTCCAGTCGATCGGAACGACGATGACCCTGCCGGTTTCCGGCAAAAACCTGATTCTCGATGCGGTGACCGGCTCGAAGTGCGCGGCCGACGATTTCACGCCGAAACGGTTTGTGGTCGCGCCGGGCGAAACCGAAACGCTCGAAACCCGGACCGGCCGGTCGAGCAGCGACTATATGCCGTTCCTCGAATGGACCCTGGACGACCCCGTTTCGGACGGTTACCGCTGCATGCTCGCCGTCGGCTGGACCGGTTCGTGGAAGGCGTCGTTTGCCAACGAGGGAGACTGCCTGCGGATCGGCGCCGGAATGGTCAATACGCGTTTCCGCCTCGACCCGGGCGAGTCGGTCCGCCAGCCCTCGATTGCGCTCTTTACCTCAAATCAGAGCGAACAGTCGTTCCGCGCGATGGTTCACGAGTTCATGATCAAGTTCAAGTCGCCCCGCGGCGCCGAAGGAAACGTCATCCCCCCGATCATGGCGCTGACCGCCGGCGGCGGAAACAAAACGCCCGAGATGATGCGCGCCATCATTGACTACGCCGCCGAAAACGAAATGCCGTTCGACACCTTCTGGGTCGACGCCGGCTGGTACGGCAATCCCCACGAGGCCGACCCGTATCCGAACTGCGGCAGCGAGTGGTGGCCGCACGCGGGGAACTGGATCGTCAACACGACGGTTCATCCTTCGGGAACCCTTCTGCCCGCGGTTGACGCCGCGCACGCCGCGGGCCTGAAATTCCTCCTCTGGTTCGAGCCGGAACGGGTTCAGGGGGAATCGAAGGCGCCGGTTCTGACCGAACATCCCGAATACGTTCACGGCAGCCTGCTCGACTTCGGGAATCCCGACGCGCTGGCGTATATCCAAAAGACGGTTTACGGCCTGATGCGCGAAAACAGAATCGACACCTACCGCGAAGACTTCAACATGGATCCGCAGGGGATCTGGGACCGGATCGATTCGGAAAACCCCGAACGGACGGGGCTGGCCGAGGCGCGCCATATCACCGGACTCTACGAGTTCCTCGACGGAATGCGCGAAGAGTTCCCCGGACTCCTCCAGGAAAACTGCGCGTCGGGAGGACGCCGGCTCGACATGGAAATGATCTCCCGCGCGCATACGTATTGCAGGAGCGACTACTTCATCGGCCCGAAGGAGAACGACACCGCCTTCATTCTGGGACAGAACGCCACACACAACACGCTTGCGTATCTCCCGTTCCAGGGGGGCGAGACCGACTGCGTCCGGATCGGCGACGATTACGGAATGATGAGCGTCCTCTCGTCGGGGAACGTCTTCACGCCGACCGACTTCGACGGCGGGATCGTCAAGCGTCCCTTTACCGCCGAAGAAACGGCCTGGCTGAAAAAGTCGTTCGCTCTGGCGGCGCGGATGAACAGGCTCTACATGGGCAGCTTCTACCAGCTGACCCCGAACACCGGCGCCGGAAACGACCAGTGGTGCGCCTGGCAGCTCTACGACGGGGACAAAAACGAGGGGTTCGCCATCGCGTTCCGGCGCGGCGAGGCGCCTGAAGCCGAAAGGGCGTTCTCCCTCAGACGGATTCACAAAAGCGCGAAGTACGAGGTCGAGACGTTCGACGGCGTCAAAAAAACGATGACGGGAAAGGAGCTCGCCGACTGGAAACTCAGGCTCGAACCGCGCTCGTTCGCGCTGATGTTCTACAAGGAAATCGGCGACTGACGTTTCTGTAAAGCGCGTTTTCGTCTCGGCGCGGAACGGTCCGCCTTCGGGATGAAGGGGAGCCGTCAGTCGCCCATGCCGAACGGCGCGTAGCGCCAGTGGCGGTATCCGATCAGATACTGGCAGTGCGCGGCGGGCGACCCGAGCACCGTATTGGTCACGCGCACGCCGCCCCAGGGATCCTCGACCACGGCCAGCCCCAGGCGGATCGCCGGCCCGGGAGGCCCCATCACGGTACGCATTTCATAGACGAATCCCGTCCGGTGATCGATCACCGTCAGGTAGATCATGTCCGGCGACCCCTGGATGGCGCCGATGTATTGCCGGTAATTCAAGATGCGCTGCCCGTTGATTCCGATCAGAAGATCGCCCGTCTCCGGATAGTAGATGGGCGCCGACCAGAGCGCGGACCGGAACCGGTCCGGCGCGGCCTGGTAGTCGGCCGGATACCGCTCGTCCGGCATCCGGCCGATCCGGTCCCGAATCGACCGCGCGATCTCATCCCAGTCGTCCCGCCACCGCTGCGCCGAATGACGGTGCCGGCCGTCCGGTTCCGCGCCGGGAGAAGGGGGCGGATCGCGCGGCTCCTTCGGCACCGAAAAGACGTCGATTTTCTGCTTGTGGGCGCGAAAATTCTCGCGCATCAGCACGTTGACCGCGTCGACGGTGTCGGTCCACCGGGCGGCCTTGTAGTCGCACGTTTCGAGGAATTCGCCGAGCGATTCGAGCATCAGGCTTCCGTAGGCGCCGATCAGCAGGGACGGCTGATTCTTCCGGCTCGAGTTCAGGTCCAGAAACCCGCGTGTTTCAAAAAAGAGGCTTGACATCAGCGAGGTGATCTCGCCGGTGTTCGGCGTATAGTGAGGAGTCCTGTCGGTGTTTCCCCGTTTGAACTGCCGGCTCGATTCGGTAATCAGCCCGGCGAACCGGATTCTTTTCTCTTTCAGCGCCAGAGTCACCTCGCTGCGGGGGATCCGCCGGACGACGGACTTCGGTTCGGAATCCTCCTGCGCCTCACCGGCACTGCCGGCATCCTTTTCGTCAGGGCCGTCGCTTTCCGCCTCTTCGGCCGGAACCGGCGCCGCGTCCCCTTCGGTGCGCGGTTCATTCACAAAAAAGAGAAACTCGTCTTTGACAAATCCGCCCTTCCCGAACCAGAAGACCAGGATCCCGTCGTCGGCGCCGGCGGGACACGTCTCGATCGCGATTTTCAGCGCGTCGATCGGACGGTCGGCGGAAGAGATGTCATCTCCGGTCCACCGGGAATCGGGCGCGTTGTAGACCGAAACGTTTTCGGCGGGAAGGTTCTCAACGAAAAGCGAGGTGAAAAAGGTCAGGCCGGCGCGGATTTCCTCGGCGTAAGCCTCGTCCCGCAGATTGCCCGCCGCCGCCACGTAGAGAACCTGGGCGCGCAGGGCGGGGAGGAACGAAAAAAAGAGGATCCCCCAAAGGATGACGCGACACTGAATCTGTTTCATCGATTCCCCTCCGATCCCCCGCGCAAAAGTTCCCGGAACGATCGGCCGCGCGCCCGCGCTGACCGCCTCCGGGCGGCCGGCGGCGGTCAGCTGTCGTCTTCCGTCTTCTTCCCGTCGGTCTCGCCGGAAGACTCTTCGCCGTCGTCGCCGTAGTTGCCGTATTTCTTGCCGTATGTGCCGTAGCCGTAGCCTGTATACGCGCTCCCGTAACCGGTCCCGTACGGCGTGCCGTACGCCGCGCCGCCGTACGGAGCGCCGTACGGGGAGCCGTACGCGCTGCGGCCGTAGCCGCCGCGTCCGTAACCGCCGTACCCGTAGCCCCCGTATCCGTAACCGTACCCGTAGCCGTATGTGGCCTTCTTCTTCGACGTCGCGGTCGGATCGTAGAAGCGGTGTTTCTGATGGCAGTTCACCACGCAGCCGATAAAGTTGGCGCCGACATCCCCCATGATCCGCACCCCCTGGGTCACGTCGGGCTGCCCGTTCCGGCGGATGCGGAACACATAAATCACCCCGTCGACCTTTGCGGCGACGTTGCAGACATCCGAAACGTAGAGGACCGGAGACGAGTCGACCAGCACATAATCATATTTCGTTTTGAGCCGTTCGAAGAGCTGGGTCAGGTTCGCGGCGATGAACTTTTCCGACGGGTTCTTCCGCTGCAGACCGGCGGTGATCACCGAAAGATTCTTCAATTTCGTCGGCCGGGCCAGCTCATCTTCGGTACGGGTGCCCGCCAGCAGCTCGGCAAACCCCTCCTGGTTTTTCAGGTTGAATTTTTTATGCACGTCCGGCTTGCGGATGTCCCCGTCGATCAGGAGAACCTTCTTGTCCGCCTCGGCAAGCATGACCGCCATCGACGAGACGAACGTCGTCTTCCCGTCGCCGGAATGGGGGCTCGTAAAAAGGACCACGCGCGGCTTGGCGCGGTTATTGAAAAAGACCTTCGAACGGAGCGCGCGGAACGTCTCGCACTGGGGCGAGTCGGGAAAATGGTAGGCGAACAGCGCGGCGATCGGCGTCCCCGGTTCGGTGGAAATCTCATCGAGATTCTTCCGGTATTTCCGATTCATCTGGAACGAGGGCATCTGCGCCAGAAGACGGATCCCCAGCGTCGTCGAGATCGCATCGGGATTCCGGAAGGTTGTGTCGACCATATCGAGCGTGAACGCCAGGGCGAACCCGATCAGCCCGCCCAGGAAGAGGGCGAGAATCCCGTATTTCAGACGGTTCGGCGAATAGGGGATCGTAGGTTCGCGCGGCGGCATGACGACTTCAATCTTGTAGCCGCCGTACTTGCTCAGAATGTTGACCTGGTCGAGCTTGCGGACCAGCTGCATGCTGAGCTCCTTTTGCGACGAGATCGAGAAGCGGATCGTCTCAAGCGCCAGAAGATGGTCGTTGATCTTCTGAATCTCCGGCGCCTGAGCGTCGATATAATCCTGAAGGAGACTCCGCTGTTCGGTCAGCGCGTCGATCCGTTCGTGCAGAACCTTGATGTAGGTCTCCATATATTCCTGATAGGTGAAGATTCCGATACGGTTGAGCGTCTCCCCCTCTTCCAGACCGGTCTGGAGTTTCCGGTACTCGATCAGTTCTTCATAGCCTTTTCTCAGCGCGATCATCCGCGGGTTGTCTTCCCCGACGTTCTGTTCGCGCAGCGCGGCCATCTCTTTGAGCATCAGCGCCGACTGTTCCAGGTCAAGGGTCAGAAGGGTGCTTTCGAGCGTATCGGTCATATCGCCGCCGCGGGCCAGCGCGGTGATTGTCGCGATCGACTGCTCCTGGCCGATCCCCGTAACGGTCTCGTTCCCGGCCCCCAGGATGACGATCAGTTCCTCCTCGGGAATATCGGCGATCTTCCGGCCGTTCAGGCGGCTTTCGATCATATCAAGCCGGTTCTGGAGCCGGATCTTCTGATAGTCGATATCGACGATATTCTCTTCGAGTTCCTGGATACGGGTCAGAACCGGGTTGCTGTCCTGCACTCCGATCAGCGCCACGTTCGAACCGACCAGGTAGTCGTCGAGCAGACGGTTCGTCTCCGCGATCCCGGCGTTGACGCTCTGAATCCCCTCCTGCAGCGAGCGCTGAACGGCGCCGGTCGCTTTGGTGTACTGTTTTTCGAAATAGACCTGGAACTGATCCAGAAGGACCGAGATGACGGTAAACGCCTCCTTGGGAGAGGGAGACGAGAAGGAGACGCTCAGGACGTTCGCCTTTTTGGTTTCCCCTTCACCGCCGAGTTTGATCCGCAGGTTCGTCACCACATACTGCTTCCAGGCGTCGGGACCGCGGACGAACTCGCTGAAAACGACGTTCTTCTTCTTTTCGGGATCATCGGCAATAGCGTGGTAGGTCGAGACGATCACGTCGTCGCTTTGGAGAAGCGCGATCAGCGTATTGAGAAAATCCTCCTCCTTGGCGGACTTGCGGGTGGCCCCTCCCCCGTCAATCCCCGAATCCTTCTGCGAGATGTGAATCACCGCGTTCGAACGGTAGAGGCGCTGCGCCGTCATGTAACGGTATCCGACCCCGACCGCCACCGCCGTCATGATCAGGATGATCAGCGCGATATGCCGGCGGACAATCTGCAAGAGGTCGACAAAGTTCAGTTCCTTGTCGACGCGGTGTTCGATAATCGGCGCGACAGGCGGCTGAGCCGCCTGGTTCTCGGTATTCCCCTCAGCCGCCCCGGCCGCGGCGCCGGCCTGTCCTTCCGCGGGCCGCGGATCGTTTTCATTCGGCTGGCTGGGATTATTGGCATCGTCCGAAACGGATGACATCGTCGTTATTCTCCAAATGCAATAATTTGCGTAAAATATGCCGTATAGACAATTCTAATAGAAATTTCCGGAGTTGCAAGGAGAATCTCCCGCAATCCCCCAAATCTACTATTTTGTTAATTATAGCACACCGAAATAATTGCGGAAAAATTCCCTCCGCTTAATTTTGCGGCGGTCCGCTGGGGGGGCGCCGGCGAAAGCGGCCTTGACCGAAGACGCGCTCTCGGTTAGAATCTCCGGGGTCTTCGGGGGAATCGTTGGGGATTGCGCCCCCTCTCACTTGACAAACCTGAAAAACAGCTATAATTGTTGGTGAGTTTTAGTCACTAAAACATTCCAATGATAGATATTTACCGGAGTTTACGATGGCAGTTCCTAAGAGAAAACACAGCAACGCCAGAACGGGTTCGCGCCGTTCGCATGACGCGAAAAAGCCGGTCAATCTGACCAGCTGCCCCGAATGCAACAAAATGATCCCCAGCCATGTTGTCTGCCCCAACTGCGGGCACTACATGGGGCGTCAGGTTGTCAAAACCGATGAGTGATCTCTCCCTCAGCACCTCCGTCCCGGGGGTGCTGTTTTGCTTTTCTGCGCAAAGTTTTCTTCCCGCCGTCGGTGTCGGCCGGTCGAGGGTGTCTGTCCCCTTCTCTCGGAATCTGACCTGCGTCTGACATCGTTAAAAATGGAGTGACATGATGGGAAAAACCGCTTTTTTATTTTCCGGCCAGGGCGCCCAGGCCGTCGGCATGGGGAAATCCCTCTTTGACGCCGTTCCCGCCGCGGCCGGGCTTTACCGCCGCGCCTCCGAGATACTGGGCTACGATCTGGCCGGCGTCTGTTTCAACGGTCCCGCCGAAAAACTGAATACAACCGCGGTCTGTCAGCCGGCGATCTACGTCACCTCCCTTGCCGCGCTCGAAGCGTTTAAAGTCTCCAATCCCGGCCAGGCTGCCGCCGCCGAAGCCGCGGCCGGGCTGAGCCTGGGCGAGTACACCGCCCTGGCGTTCGCCGGCGCGCTTTCGTTCGAAGACGGCCTGCGCCTGCTGCAAAAGCGGGGCGAGGCGATGCAGCGCGCTTCCGACGCCGCCGCGGGGGGAATGGTCAGCGTTCTCGGACTTGAAAACGAAAAAGTCGAATCCCTCTGCGACCAGGCGCGGGAAAACGACATTCTCCTGCCGGCCAATTACCTCTGTCCGGGAAACATCGTTATTTCGGGAAGCGCCGCGGCGTGCGGCCGCATCGCCGCCCTGGCCGAAGAGGCCGGCGCGATGAAAGTCGTTCCCCTGACCGTTGCCGGCGCGTTCCATACCCCGCTGATGGGAGCGGCCGCCGACATCCTGGCCGAAGCGCTCGAAGCCGCCGAGTTCCGCACTCCCCGGATCCCGGTCTACAGCAACGTCGACGCGAAGACGCATACCGATCCGGCCGAAATCCGGCAGATTCTCTTAAAGCAGCTGACAAGTCCCGTCCTCTGGGAAACATCGATCCGCGCGATGCTCGACGCCGGGTTCGATACCTTTTACGAAAGCGGTCCGGGCCGCGTTCTGCGCGGTCTGATGAAACGGATTAACCGCAAAATCAAACCGGAAGGGTGCAACCCTGAAGATTAATTCACCAACAGGAGGTTACCATCATGATTCAAGTCGATCTGAAAGGCCAAAACGCCGTTGTCACCGGGGCAACCCGCGGAATCGGTTTCGGAGTTGCCAAAGCCCTCTCGGCCGCGGGCGCCGCGGTCGCGTGCATCGGTACGAATGCCGAGAAACTCAGCAAGTCGGTTGAAGAGATCAACGCGGCGGGCGGCTCGGCCAAGGCCTACATCTGCGATGTCTCCAAGTCGGATCAGGTCGCGGAAGTTTCGAAACAGATTCTTGACGATTTCGGCGGCAAGGTCGATATCCTCATCAACAACGCCGGTATCACCAAAGACACTCTGGTCCGCGTCATGACCGACGAACAGTGGGACGATGTGATCGCGGTCAACCTGCGGGGTCCCTTCCTCATGACGCGCGCCTTCGTCGGCGCGATGCGCAAAAAGAAGTACGGCCGGATCGTCAATATCTCCAGCATCAGCGGTCTGATCGGCAACCGGGGTCAGGCGAACTACTCCGCCTCGAAAGCCGGGGTCATCGGGTTCACCCGCACCGTCTCGAAAGAGCTGGCCAACCGCAACATCACCGTCAACTCGATCGCGCCCGGCTTCATCGAGACCGACATGACCGCCGTTCTCGACCCGATGATCGTCACCGAGATGAAAAACCGCATCCCGGTCGGCCGTTTCGGCTCTCCCGACGATATCGCCGGCGCGGTGCTCTATTTTGTTTCCCCCGATTCCTCGTTCGTCACCGGTCAGGTGATCGCGATCGACGGCGGGATGATCATGTAGCGTTCCACCGGGGGCGGCCGTCCGGCGGGGACATTTTGTTCTTGCCGGTTTTCGAGTTTTCGTCTATAATGGCCGCCATCCCGAAAGGGCCTTTGTCCGTCCCAGCGCAAGTCAGGGACATTGTTCATTTTTCGAATCGGTCCCCGGTCTCTCCGGTCGGGGCTCCTTTGAGTTTGATACAGATCAAGCGTACAATTCAAAGAAAGGTTGACTGAATTATGAGTTCTCAAGAAGTTCAGGAGAAAGTTATCGGGATTATCGCCGACCAGCTTGGCGTTGACGCCAAAACCATCACCCGCGATACCGACATCGCCAACGACCTTGGCGCCGACTCTCTCGATTTCGCCGAACTGATGATCGTCTTCGAAGAGAAGTTTGACATTGACATCGTCGAAGAAGACGCGCAGAATATCACCACCGTCGGTCAGGTGATCGATAACATCGAAAAACAGCTCAAAACCAAATAAAGCGGGCGATGACGAAACGGGTTGTCGTTACGGGAGTCGGCCTTGTTACCCCTCTGGGGTGCCGGGTCGAAGATGTCTGGCAGAGCCTTTGCGCGGGAAAAAGCGGCATTCGTTCCATTACGGATGGGCCGCTCTCGGTTTTCCGCACAAAGGTCGCCGGTTTTTGCGACGATTTCGTCGCCGAAGACTACGTCTCGGTTAAAGACACCCATAAGCTCGACCGGTTCACGCTTTTCGCGTTAGCCTCGGCCATTGACGCCGTCCGGGCGAGCGGGCTCGACTTCTCCAAAGAGGATCCGTTCCGCTGCGGCGTGATCACCGGCTGCGGGGTCGGGGGCCTGGGCGAGATCACCCGCCAGCAGGACCGCCTCCGCACGATGGGGCCGGGGAAAATCTCTCCTTACACCATCCCCAAAATCATGGCGAACGCCGGGCCGGGTCAGATCGCGATCCGCTACGGGCTCCACGGCCCGACGTACAGCATCGCGACCGCCTGCGCCAGCGCCAACAGCGCCATGTCCGAGTCGTTCCGCGCGATCCGTCTCGGGGAAGCCGACGTTGTCATCACCGGCGGAACCGAATCGGCGGTTACCGAGCTGGGGCTCGCCGGCTTCTGCTCGATGCGCGCACTGAGCGAACGCCCGGTTCCTCCCGAAGAGGCCTCCTCCCCGTTTGACGCCAAGCGGGACGGCTTTGTTATCGGCGAAGGGGCCGGAATCCTCGTCTTCGAAGAACTGCAGCACGCCAAAAAACGGGGCGCCCCCATTCTGGGCGAGGTTCTGGGTTACGGCGCGACGACCGACGCCAGCCACATCACCCAGCCCGATGCCGACGGGGTCTATCCCGCCGAGGCGATGCGCGCCGCACTCCGCTGCGCCTCGCTTGCGCCCGAAGAACTCGACTACATCAATCTGCACGGCACCGCCACCAAACTGGGCGACCTGGCCGAGACAAGCGCCATCAAGCGCGCCCTCGGCGATCACGCGTATAAAATCCCGATGTCGAGCACCAAAAGCCATATCGGCCATCTGCTCGGCGGCAGCGGCGGACCCGAGGCGATCTTCTCGCTTCTGACGATGCGCGACGGAATCGCCCCGCCGACGATCAATCTGACCGAACCCGACCCGCAGTGCGACCTCGACTATGTCCCGCTCAAAGCCCGTGAAATCAGCGCGCGCCGGGTCATGTCGAACAGTTTCGGTTTCGGCGGGCACAATGTCTGCGTGATTTTCGGCAAATTTCAGTAACGCGCCGCACCGCCGTCCGGCCGGCAGATCCGCCGCGGCGCACGCAACCATCAAAAGAAGGGGAGCAGGGATGGCTCGTATTCTTTTTTCGCTTCTGTTTCTTTTCGCCGCCGTCCTGGCCTCCGCGCAGGAGAGCTTTACCGGGCCGCGCACCGCGCTGGCCGAGCGCAGTCTGGCGGCGCTCCCTTCCGAGGCCGGTCAGTTCTGGATGGTCTACGACCTGACCCCCTACACCAGTCTCTATCCGAATCTGCCGAACCCCGAACAGGCGATCGTCAGCTGGATACTGCAGGACACCGGCAAGGACTTCTGGTTCAAAGAGCCGTTCGGCGTCATTTCGGCCGACAAGAACAAGCTGTATGTGTACCATACCGCCGCGGTGCAGCAGTACATTTCCAACGTGCTCGACCGGTTCATGGACACCGAAAAGAAAAATATCGTCTTTCAGATTCAGATTTTCCTTCTCGACACCCCCGACTGGCGGACCAAGACCGCATCGATGCTCCACCCCTATCCGGTCAGCCGGCAGGAGATTTCCGGCTGGATTCTGGCCAAGGCCGACGTGCCGGCATTCCTCCAGGCCATTTCGAAGCGTTCCGACTACACCGAGCTGAACGCCTCGCGCAGCGACGTGCCGAACACCGAGCTTTTCGGCTGGGTCCTCCCCGCGCAGGAGCGGACTTATGTGCGCGATATTCAGGTCGCCGCCTCTTCCCCGCAGGGGTATGTCAGCGATGTGCACAAGATCGACGAGGGCTACCGTTTCGAGGCGACCCCGCTGGTCTCGACCAACGGCGAACAGGCCGAAATACTCTTCTCGTGCAGCTCAACGGTTGTCGGGCAGACTCTGCCGGTTCCGCTGAAAATCCCGACCGCCTCGGCGCCCCGGCAGATACTCAACGCCGAAACCCCGCAGATCGCGCACACCGAACTGACCGACAAGGTCTCGTTTCCGCTCGACCAGGCGTTCCTCCTCGACCTGGGAATGATCCCGATGCCCGAAGAGGCGAGCGTTGACAAGCCCCTCTCCCTGTCGGGGATCGTTTCGGGCCGTTCGATTTACAAAAACGTCCTCGTTCTGATCAGAAAAAACGATCTGTAATACATGTTCGCCTTTTCGGCGCCTCCCGCGCCGGGAGGGACGCCGCGGCGTCAAAGAAAAAGGCTCAGGTTCCCCCGGACGGGAATCTGAGCCTTTTTGCGGAAAGCGAAGTCGGCCGCTCCGGCACCCCGGAGGGCAAGAAACGGTTTCCGGACGGAGCGGTCAGCCGGCCCTGGGGTAGGCAGCTCCCGGCTCATCCGTCTCAGAATCATCAAACGGTGTCGGCGGGCCGCCGACCGAGATCGGCTCGTCGTCCTTCCGCACGAAGAAAAGCCGCAGCCCGATCACCGCAAAAATCGGAACGATCGTCATCAGGGGGGCGCGCATCCTCATGTTCGTCCAGTAGATGATATGGAGCAACTGAACCGAGATCAGCAGATAGACCGGCCACGACCAGTTCGACCAGTAGGGGGAAATGAGCAGACGCCGGCGGGCCAGACTGACCAG
>ONWH01000067.1 GCA_900321495.1 uncultured Planctomycetota bacterium | reverse complement strand
TTTCGGTCACTAAGCTGAGAAGGCGCGCGACACTCACAACAGACCGTCGGAATTCCCTGTCACCCTTTTCTTCGGTAAAGAGTTGCTCCTGCCAGGTGATTAGACGATCGTAGGCCAGGCACAGTTTTTCGGAAATTTTACGAAGCTGAATTTGGTTGATCTGATAAGCGTCAGTCTGCCAATTGCCCGCGATCCGGTGCAGATCGCTGATCAGTAGCAGAACCGGAACTTTTTTCCCTCCGGTCCCCAGTTCGACCGTCTGTCCGGGATAAAAATCCTCATCGTCAAACGGAGAATCGAGTCCGCCTTCCTGAAGTGCCGATAACCGTTTGAGTTCCAGGACTGCCAGGTTCAGCTCTTCGAGAAGGGTGAACTGTTCAGACTGTTGATATCCCTGTTGCGGATAGAGAAGAACGTCGAGCTCGCTTTCGGCGGCGGCAACCTTTCCGCGAGCCGGCCAAAAGACGAAAGCGTCGAACCTGGAAAGGCGCCCTTCGGCCATTGCACAGTCGCGGTCGATTTTCCCCTCCCGTACAGCGTTTTCCCAGCTAGAGTATTCTTTTGTTCCTCCGTTTGCCAATTCATTGACTCGGTCGGCGAAAACACGGGTTCCGCGCAACTCTGCGGGAGATAGGAATTTTTCGTCTGTTCCCTCCGCTCCCTCTTGTAGCATCAGGCGGTGTACCGTTTGATTTGGATCGGCAAGAAAAGGAATGTACTCCCAGACATCCGGTTCAATGAGCCAACTGAAGAGGAGTTCGTGGGCGCTGAACTTGCGCCCCGGACCGATCAGTTCACGGATCCGTTTAGCGGCTCTTTTCTGCGCCAGGGCCTTTTGAGATTTGATTTCGTTGTACGCTCTTTCGAGTTCTTCTCGCTGTGACGGTGAGATGCTGCGGCCGTCCAAAAAAGTATCGAGAGGCAAAATCGAAACCGCTGTGCCGGAATCAAGCGCTTCCATTAAGCGGGGAGAGACGCGAATAAAGGGAGCTTCGGTGCCACATATTTCCTTAACGGTCATCACGGCATAGGAATTGAGCGGCATCACACGCCCTTCGTCAAAAACAGGAAGAAGACGCCATGCGGTCCAATCAACCGTGTCGGTGCGTTTTGCTGGAATCCAATCGGCGGCTACCGTCTGTCGCGGCGTAAAAGAAAGTGTCGCAACGGCTAAAACGAAAACAGCGGCTGTCGAAATGCTCGTTCTGCGAAAGACAAGAAGAGCAGTTCCCAAAACGGCCAAAAAGCAACCCATATATTTCAGACCTCGGCCGGGATCGGCATTCAGCGACAGAACAGTCTGGTAAATCTGGTTTCTCGGGAGTGTTTCACCCGGCAGGAGTGTCCCGCCGACGGTCTGATCGAAAACGGGATTTCCGGGATAGAACGGGCCGCGGTACGAATCCTGATATGCCCAAAACGACAGATGGCGGGTTGCGGAACGGAAGACACCCGGATGATTCATCTTAATCAGAACATCTTTACGAATTTTTCCGGTATCAATCTCGCCATTCTCGTCAGTCGGAAGATAATCAACCGTACTCGAAAATGAAGAGGGAATCGAGGCACCCGGTTCATAGACCGGCTTGAAATTCTTCACATAAATTGAGAAACCAAGAGCGGAACTCTTCCCCGTCAGACGGAACCGATAGATGCGCCCGTCGGCATCAAAAATAGAACGTGAAAAGATCGACTCGTCAATTCCGGCCATTCCGTCCGGGGTCGCGCGGAGCCAAAACGTCTCGGCTGATTCTTTTCCCGAGTCTGATTTCAGATATACACGCAGTCGCGCCTTTGCGTAGAACTCGTCGGCGGTCTCTTTGCTGAATGGTGCCGCAATAACGGCTCCACCGAACTCATCATGGGGCATGAACTCGTCTATCAGGAGATCCCAGTCGTCGGCAAGCTTTACCGGTGTATTTTTCATATCGGGATTCCACGTCACGGGAACAGTCGTTACACGTCTGGCCCCATCCCAAGATCTGCATGAGAGAGTGCCGTCAGGCGCCTGGATCAGCTCAATCAGCGGCTTGGTAAGGTTTTTGTCCCATTCGCGGCCGAGAATCTTCTCTTCGGCTTGTCCGGGAATTGTGCCGAAGAGCGAGCCGACGATCCCCGATGCCGCACCTTGAATATCACGTTCATGCCAGTCGCTGGAAAGCTGCAGTCGGTCCGATGCGCCGGTTTCCTTCTGAGACAATTCGAGCCGGGCTGTCCATCCCTGTACAGTTTCGAGTCCGGGAACCACCGTCGGAACAATTTCAATCCGTGTCAGACGCCAGCCCCGACCTAAATCGATATCAGATTCCGGCGAAAGGTCGGTGAAACTCTCCGAATCGGAATAGTTTGGAATGTAGCTTGCCAGATCGTCATAGGAGAGACGC
>ONWH01000077.1 GCA_900321495.1 uncultured Planctomycetota bacterium | reverse complement strand
GAACCCTGAGGCGGATTACCTTGATTTAAGAAGGAGCAATGATGAAAAAGATTTCTTTATCAGTGATGGCCCTTTTTGCCATACTCGTCCTTTTAACGGCAGTCAGCGCCCCGGCGCAGAACGCGGCAGTCGCTCCAGCGGCAGCCCCTCAGCAGGTCATCACCACGGACGTTGCCCCGGCCCCCGTTCATGTTGCCGCTCCGGTCCAGACTGCGGCTCCTCCTCAGACCGCCCGGCCAGCCGCGCCCCGGCATGTACACTCCTATCCTTACGGATACGCCTATCCGCAGCAACAGCCATATTATAGCACACGCGGCGGACGTCCGGTTTCTTTCCAAGAATATTTCGGGTTTGACGGGATACCGTTCAACGGGAGCCACATTCAGGCGTTCCGCCGGTTCCACGGCCGCGGATTCTAATCCGATGTTCACCCCGCAGGTGACCGAATCTACGGATGCCGAAATCCCGGCATCCGTTTTTTAACGTCGGAACCACTCTTTCATTGTCATCAAGACCTTAACCAGTTCTTCATCAGTAATGATGTAAGGGACCATCGCGTAAAGGTACTTTAGGAAGGGGCGGCTGAAGACTCCTCTCTCGTACGCGAACCTCTGGTACCCACGCAGTGTTTCGGGGTCGTGGACCTCGATGCAGACACATCCGCCCATGATCCGGACTTCCTTCACGCGCGGATCCGAAAATCCTTCCATTTCGCGCTGAGTAACCTCTTCAATCCGTTTGATCTTCGACAGATAGTCTTCCCTCTCAAAAAGCTCGATTGACTTTAATGCCGCCGAACAGGCCAAGGCGTTACCCATGAAGGTCGGACCGTGCATCAGGGCGCAGGAGGGATCGTCGTCATAAAAGCCGTGATAGACTTTGCGGTTGGCAACCGTCACTGCGTGTCCGATATACCCGCCGGTCAGCGCTTTTCCGAGGACGATGATATCGGGAAGAACCAAGTCCGCAACAACACGGTTTCCCGTTCGTCCGAAACCTGTTGCCACCTCATCGAAAATGAGAAGTACATCGTACTGATCACAGAGCTCCCGGGCACGTTGGAGAAATGAGACATCATACATCCTCATCCCGCCGGCCCCCTGCAAAAGAGGTTCGACGATAAAACTGTTCAGGCGTTCTCCATAGACGGCAAACGCCTTTTCGAGCTCATCAATCTCCGTTGGAACATGAATGATGTTTCGGTTTTTCCCGTATGCCTCCAGAACGAAATGATAATCCTCATCATCGCCGACTTCCATCGCCTTGAAGGTATCGCCGTGATAGGCATGTTCCAAGGCCAGAACCATCGTCCGTTCCTGCTGCGAACGGCTCATTTCATCAAGACTCCCGGCACAATGCACATTGTTAAGCGCAACAGCCGGATTCCGCTCTTTTTTCGAGCGGTTCATGTAATACTGAAGCGCCATTTTCAGCGCAACTTCGACAGCAACACTTCCGGAATCGGAAAAGAATGAATAGTTCAAATCGCCGGGAAGCCACGTTTGAAGTTTTTCTGCCAGGTCAAGTGCCGTCTGGTGAGTCAGCCCCCCGAGCATGACATGCGAGAATTTTTTCACCTGGGCGATGATCGCCTGATCCATTTCCGGATTTTTATAGCCATGGATCACACTCCACCATGACGAGACCGAATCAATCAATTTCCGATCTTCGGTATAGAGATAAACTCCTTCGGCATTGATGATTTTGTAAGGGGCGGGCAAGGTTTTCATCTGAGCGTAGGGGTACCAGATCATCGAGGCTCTCCGTTCTTTTTAAAGAGTGATCTCAGGGTTTCAGGCGGGATATCCAGATTCGCCTGTCCATCACTGACGGTACCGACAACACCGATCCCCGTCATCCTCTCGCACATCCATTTGTTATCTTCGTGGAGAGGATTCCCGTGTTCATAGCGGTTCAGAATGATTCCCCGAACGGAAATACCCCGTGCCTTCATGTATTCGGCGGTCAGAACAACGGCGTTGATCGTTCCAAGCCCCGCATCGGCAACGACAAGACAGTTCAAACGGCGCGCACGAATAAAATCTTCCAGTCCGATCTTAATGTGGTCATAGCGCAGCGGACAGACAATCCCCCCAGAACCTTCAGCAACCACCCAGTCGTATGTTTCGCACAGGCCGTCGAAACACTGCAGCACATTCTCAAGAACAACCGGATCGCCCTCCATCTTTGAAGCCAGATGGGGCGAAACCGCCGTCTCGTAAAGATAGGGACACATCGACTCCAAAGGCTGCGGAATTCCCGAGACTTCTTTGACATGGAGACTGTCTCCGGGAAGAAGAGTTCCGTTCTTATCACGGCAATTGCCGCTCATCGCCGCCTTAAAATATGCGGTACGGAGACCTTCTTCATGCAGCTGTTTCAGAATAAGTCCGGCCACATAGGTCTTTCCGACATCGGTCCCCGTTCCGGCAACAAAGAGACTTTTACTCATCACACAACTCCGCCTCATATCCCAGTTCTTTTATAAGGGCGCGGTCGGTTTCTATCGAAATACCTGCGGTCGTGAGCATATCTCCGGAAATAGCCGCGTTTGCACCCGACACAAAGCAGCTCTTCCCCTTATCGGGAAGAAGCCCCCGGCCGCCGGCGAGACGAATGTGTGACGTCGGCAGGATAAACCGATAGACCGCCACGATCCGGCACATATCCGCCGAAGTCAGTCTGGGAAACGCCGCAAGCGGTGTTCCGGCAATGGCGTTGAGCATATTGACGCAGATACTCCTGACCTCCAACCCGCGAAGCGAGAGGGCCATGTCGATTCGGTCCTCCGCAGTCTCTCCCAGTCCCATAATACCGCCGCTGCAAATTGAAAGGCCGGCGGCCTGCGCGGCACGGATCGCACGGACCTTATCGTCAAAAGTGTGTGTCGTACAGATGTTGGGAAAGTTCCTGCGTGAGGTTTCCAGGTTATTGTGCGCACGGGAAAGCCCTGCCTCTTTCAGACGCCGAAACTGATTCACCGTCAGTAAGCCGACTGAAGCGCAAACTGCAATTCCGACCGATTCCCTGATTCGCCGAACGATTGAGCAGATCTTTTCAATCTCGTCATCCGCCAGGCGTCTGCCCGATGTCACAATCGAAAACCGGAGCGAACCCTGAGCCGCGTCTCTGGCGGCCTGGGAGACGATATCACCTTCCGGTAGAAGTGAATATTCCTCGACCTCGGTCCGATGACATGCCGACTGTGCGCAAAACTTACAGTTTTCGCTGCACCGCCCGCTTTTTGCGTTGATGATCGAACAGAGATCGAACCGATTCCGGCAGAAGTGCCTTCGAATCTCATCAGCGGACCGAGTCAGTTCGTCGAGCGGCTGGCTGTAGAGAAAAACTGCCTCATCCCGGTCAATCTGCCCGCCGCCGAGAACCTTATCGGTTAAGTTTTTTAAGTTGTATTCCATGCCGCTTGCTCTCAAACATTTACCAGGTATTAAGCCGTTCGTTTCCGCTTTGATTCTAACTGAAGACTGATTTCACCCGAACAACACGACTCTTCATGTCCATCCGGATATTCCACTTGAAGACGGCATTCATCATCAATCCCCTTGACCAGGACTTCTGATTCCCGATCCCCGGAAATGAGACGGACATGCCTGCCGATCACCAATGAGCGGTTTCGATAACGCGTCGGATAATCGGCCGACAGCGGATCGGCGTAAGACTCGAAGAACCGATTCAGAAACGATGAGATCAGACGCGTCTTCCCATCTTTCCGCGCCTTCGGAAAGACTGCCCCGGCAACCGGACGAAGTTCACGAGGAAAACCTTCTTTCGGCTCATAGAGATTGATGCCGATTCCGAGTACCGCGTAATCGAGACGGCCGTTTTCAATACTGACCGTCCCTTCGGTCAGTATTCCGCAGACTTTTTTTCCCCGCATAAAAATATCGTTAACCCACTTTATCGCGGTTTCCTCGCCGGAAATCTCCTCAATCGCTTCACAGACGGCGACCGCCGCCATAACCGTAATCCGGACCGCCTGATCGGCCGTATAATTTTTCGGCCGAAGGAGAAGACTCATGTAGACGCCGGTGTCTTTTGGGGAAAAGAATGAGCGCTGATTCCGTCCGCGCCCAGAAGACTGCTCTTCGGCCAGCAGAAGAGACCACTGTGGGGCCCCTTCACCTGCCCTTTCGTGAAGAATCGCGTTGGTCGAAGCCGCAAGCGTCAAAACGGAAATCTCCATCGTTTGAAGCTCCGGCCGGAGCCGGCCGCGAATCCCCCGAATTGAAAGGGGATCGATCCCATCCGAAAGAGAATATCCCCTGCGGGTAACCCCATCGATAGCATACCCTTCATTTCGGAGATTTCGGACGGCCTTGCAGACCGCTGCCCGCGAAACGGAAAGTCTCCGGGCAATCTCTTCCCCCGAATAATAATCTCCCTGCCTTTCGGTCAAAAGTTCCAGGATTTCCTCTTTGGTCGACATCGTCTTTACATTCTCCACTATGATGTAAGGATAACAAGAAACGCACGTTTTGTCAACCTATTAACGTTTTAAACGTTTACAATAGTGAAGGTTCGTCAAAAAAGAAGGTCCTGAAACCGCATGATTTCAGGACCCTGCGCATCTTCACGTCCCGTTTTCACTCAATATTCCGGGTTCTCGGGGGTGGTGGTGGAACCGCCATAGGTAAATTTGAGCGAATAGAGATCAGCTTCCTTCATATAGAACCGGATAATCACCGGCCGTTTTTCCATCGGGCAGACATGCTGATCGTTGTTCCATGTCACACGCCGGTCAACCGAGTCGCCATAGATGATATCGCAGTCTTCGGAAGAGAATCCGTCGAACGGCTTTCCTTCGGGGGTCAGAAACTCGACCTTGATATAGCCGCAGGCCGAAGTGGACGCGTTGATCGAAAGTTCGGTACCGGTAAAGATGATCGGTTTTGTTTCGACATATCCCTTCTTCGTTTCAGCGGCCAGAGATGCGAATCCGTCGATTCGGAGCTTATAACGCCGCCATTGCGAAACGTTCCCTGTCCAGCGGGACTCGGAAGCGTAAAGGGAAAGCTCGCGCGGTTCATCTCCCATCGTCGATTCGGTTTCCAAGAGGCCGCGGGCGATGTAGTTGTCGCCGTAATCCCAGTTATCTTTCGTTTTTAATCCGGGTTTCAGAAAGACATCGGGTGATTGACGGAAATTCCGGCCGTCACGGCTGGTGATGTAAACCGAGTCGGTCAGCGCCGTTGCCGCACGGGCAAGAACTGTCGCGCGCTGGCGGCGTGCCTCCTGCTCGGGAAGGAGCGTGTTCGAAACCCCGGGTCCCCGGTCAATATACCGTGCCGGAAAACCGATGATATATTTCGGCGCCCGGTAATAGGGCTGAATCTGGTTCGTATAGTACTGAGCCAGAACGGTCGGTCCTTCCCCTTCGACGGGAAACTCTATCCAGCCGTCCGCCGTCCAGTGGATAAAATCATCTGAATAGGCACGTCCGACATCCCGTGCATCGCGCCGCGGCCGGCGGTAATAAAGGACATAGCGGTTTTCGACTTCAGACCAAAATGCCACATTTTCGGAATCGAACGCACCGTCGGTATAGACAGGATGTCCGTTATTGAGTATGTGCCAGTCAATCCCGTCCGGCGAGGCGTACGCAAGAATCCCGCCGTCTTTCGGTCCCGAAGTCGCCTTGAACCGTTCTTCCGGCTTTACATTGGGATTTGTGTCTATAAAAGGAGCAAAATCCTCGTTCTCAAGGAAGAGAATGTTTGTTTCCGTATTCCCCTCAAATTCGACACCTGTCACCGGACGGTCCCAATGGATACCGTCGGTACTTGTCATGAGACAGGCACAGCTGGGATGTCTGGGTGCTCCGTTGCCGTTATTGCCGCATGAGCCCAGATAATACATCAGATAGCGTTTGTTCTCCGGGTCATAGAGAACCGAACCATAGGTACTGCTGTTCCCTTCCCACGGTTTGTCCCAAAGAAGGACTTCCGGGCAGCGGATCGGCTCATGTACTTTCAGCCGGACATTCTCAAACCGGCCGACTAGATAGTCGTCCATAAAAAGTTGGCGGTCATCCCCGATAAAAATCGGCTCTTTTTCCGCAAAAGGGCTCTCCTGCCCGATTCCTTCCGCGCCGGCTGCATTGGCATAAAGACCTGTCAGTCCAAGGATCGGAAGCGAACCTGAAAGTTGAAGAAAGTGACGGCGGGATCGATTCATTGAGCATTCCTCTTCGAAAATGACTATAATTTAAAACCTTACACAAACAACTTTACTTGCCTATTTTAAACAGATTAAAGAAGAAATCAATAGAAAAGGTAAAACCTGCTGTTACTTTGCGAAAAGACTTCGTCTGAAAGAACGCAATCCCGAGCCAAATCCCCACCGCAAAAAAAGTCCGGTTCAGATTGACGGAACAGTTAAGGTGCGTTAGAATGGGTGCGGTTCAACCGCAAGCGCGGTGTTTCGGTACCGCCCGAAATAGACAGCTCTTATTCACGGTGAAAGGTTATGCACGACGCAGACCGGATTTTAGATTTCGCCCGAAAAGTTCTTCGGGAAGAAAGCGCCGCGATCGCCGCCCAGGCCGACGCGCTCGGCCCATCCTTCTGTGATGCGTTCAGCTTCATCCTCCAATGCACGGGGAATGTCATCGTTTCGGGAATGGGAAAGGCGGGACTCATCGGTCAGAAGCTGGCGGCAACTTTCGCCTCGACCGGAACACCGGCCCATTTCCTTCATCCCGCAGAGGCGATCCACGGTGACCTGGGGCGAATCCGCAAACATGATGTCATCCTGATCCTTTCGAACAGCGGTGAAACCGATGAAGTTCTCAAAATTATCCCCTCCCTCAAAGAGTTCGGCACTCCGATCATCTCAATAACCAAGGGGGAATCGACCCTCGCACGCTATTCCGATGCGGTTCTCGAAATCGCGGTTCAGAACGAGGCCGGACCGCTCAACCTGGCGCCGAGCAACAGTACTGCGGTAATGCTGGCGCTCGGCGATGCGTTGGCATTTGCGGTGAGCGACAAGCGATCGTTCAAAAAGGACGATTTCGCCCGATTCCATCCCGGAGGAACCCTTGGAATTAAGCTCAGCCCGGTAGAAAGGCACATGCGTCCTCTTTCCGAATGCCGGATCGCCAAAGCGGGTAAAACGGTTCTGGAAACACTTAAAGAAAGCAATATCCCCGGACGCCGGACCGGTGCGATTTTTCTCGTACGGAACGACTTTACACTCGCAGGAATCTTTACCGACAGCGATTTTACCAAACTGATTGCGCAAAAGGGGGATTCCGCCCTCTCCATATCGATGGATGATGTCATGATACGATCCCCGAAATCCGTTCATGTCGGGGATGAAATGTCA
Source organism: uncultured Planctomycetota bacterium (assembly GCA_900321495.1). Classification (GTDB taxonomy): domain Bacteria; phylum Planctomycetota; class Planctomycetia; order Pirellulales; family Thermoguttaceae; genus RUG695. Next base: position 4,863 of record ONWH01000077.1, on the reverse strand, counting down.
CGGGCGATCGACCTTTTAGAAGCGACAAAGATCAGCCAGCTGCCGGTTCTCGATGCTCAAGAGCGCCCGGTCGGAATTCTTGACAAAACTGACCTGCGGATCGGATAACATCACTGATCCGGAGTAGTCTTACTCCCCAACAGTCTCCCTCACCGCAACAACTTCTCTCAGCAATTCCGGCACTTCCGCCAACGGCACCATATTCGCGGCATCGCTGGGTGACTTATCAGGATCAGGAAGAGTTTCCAGAAAGAGAGCGTCGATTCCGACGGCGGCGGCGGCGCGTGCCAACGGTGCGACGAATTCGCGCCTTCCGCCCGTCACATTCCCCGCGCCTCCCGGCATTTGAACCGAATGGGTGGCATCGAACAGGACGGGAACACCTAGCCGGCGCATGGTCACCAATCCTCTAAAATCGTTCACAAGCTGTCCGTACCCGAAGAATGTGCCCCGCTCCCCCAGCAGGATATTCCGGCATCCGGCCGATTCGAGTTTAGCGACGACATGGCACATATCTTCGGGTGCCATGAACTGCCCTTTTTTCACATGAACAGCGCGTCCGGTCTTCGCCGCGGCGGTCAATAGATCAGTCTGGCGCGCCAGGAACGCCGGGATCTGAATCAGATCACAGACTTCGGCGGCCGCCTCCGCCTGGTACGGTTCGTGAATATCGGTCGTAACCGGAAGGTGAATCTTCTCCTTCACCTCGGCCAGCAGTTCCAATCCGCGTATCAGGCCCGGACCGCGGTACGAACGGAAACTTGTACGGTTCGCCTTATCGAAAGACCCCTTGAAGACCAGGTTGAAAAAGACTCCCTCACTTCGAAGCGAGTCGCAGATTCCCGCCAATTCCCGCGCGGTCGGCAGAGCGGTCTCTTCCTGCAGAACACAGGGCCCGGCAATCACCAGGAGGGGCTCGCCCCGTCCGCAGCCGACTCTCCCCGACGCGGACTCGATAAAAAACGGATTATTTGCCATGGATTGAACCTGACGCTTTCAAGATTGGTCAGCCGTTACAGGAACGTGCTTTGCGGCATCGACGAGTCCCATCTTCATCCAGTCCCCCCGCATGAACCGGACGAAGAAGACCACCCCCATCAGACTGACGTACACGGTCAGAACCGTCCAGCACCAATAGACGCCGAGATGAAAGAAACTCACTCCCAGCCAGGAAAGGAGGGAGAGGAACGGAACGAACGCCGCAGTCGTGATCATCACGAATTTCGTATCTCCCGCCCCGCGAATCGCCGAGCAGAACACGATGTTAATTGTATCAAAAAAGAGGTAGACCGCAACAAAGCGGAGAAGGTTTTTCGTCATCTGGTAGTAGGGGGCGAACCCGTCCCGGTTCCCAGAAGCGTAAACTTCAAGGGGAAATCCGGGTTTCAACAGGAACAGGACCACGAAAAAACCGGTAAACAGCGTAGCCAATGCGGCGGCGGAAAACGTGCACCGTCTCGCCAGTTTTGGCTTCTTCTCACCCATCGCGTTACCGACCATCGTCATTACGGCGGTCCCGATTCCGACGACCGGCAAAAATGTGATCGCGTTCAGATTGATCGCGACCGCGCTGGAAGTCGATCCGATCTCACCCAACTTGCCGATCAGAAAGACGAAAAAGGTGAACGAAAGCATTTCAAAGGAGTATTCCACCCCTCCCATACCACCGTATTTCAAGAGTGCGAAGAGTTCCGACGGGATGATCCGGCAACCCCGGCGCAGCGCATAGATATTATTCGACCGGCGTTCATCAAGAACGGCGAGAACGAAAAGAACCGCGAACCGGAAAACCTGGCTGACCGAAGTCGCCAGCGCCGCCCCGGCAATCCCCATCCGCGGCACACCCCAAACGCCGAATATCATCAGATAGTTGAGCGCGATATTCAGGGCGACCGCTGTGAGACTGACCGTCATGACCGTCACCGTCTTCTTCCGCCCGACGAAAAAACCTTCAAAAGCCTGGGTCGCAATCACCGGCCCGATCCCCCACAGGGACCAGTAGAAGTAGCATTTTTCAAGCGCGGCCATTTCCGGGGAATGATCGAACAGTATGAATACAGCGCCGGACAGCGGATAGATCAGAAAAAAGAGGGGAGTCACAGCTACGGCGAGAAAAACCCCCTGCCAGACAAGCCCGCCGATCCGATCGAACTGCTTGGCACCGTTGTACTGCGAAACAAACGCGACCGAATAGGCCGCAATGCTGAACGGAAAAGAAGCGAGTGCCCAGAGGAACTGCCCGCTGCTGAACGCAGCGCCGACGGTCACCGGATCATACCAGGTCAGAAATACGCGGTCAGCGAGCTGCATTACCGCAAGCGACCCGACCGAAACAATCATCGGAAATGCCAGCCGCAGGACTTCCAGACCGCCGCCGGGCAGCTTCCACCATCGGGTTAAAAGGTTAACGCGTCCTGACATAGGAAGAAATCAGTTCAGCTCCGTCGCCTCTTCCCAATGTTCGTAAAGCTTTTTGAGAATCTCCTGCTCCTCGGCAAGCTCCGCCGTCAGACGCCGCGTCAAATCCCCGTCCCGAAGTGTTTCCGGCTTCACAAGATCCTCATTAAGCGTCATCACCCGAGTCTCCCGAATAAAAATCTCCTCCTCCAGATCGCTCACTTTCCGATAAGGGAATTTCCGTTGTTTTTTTTCTTTCTTCGGTTTCGGCGGTCTTTTATCAGAAACGTCGGGAATCGACTTTTTCCCCGTCCCCCTCTTCAGCTCTTTCTGCGCCTGTTCCGCGGTATGCCGGTCGCGCTGCGGTCTTGAAAGCTGCTCTCTCTTCTGTTTCGTGGACATGCCCGGCGTCTTTTTCTGGTTCTCCCCGGTCGGAACTTCTTTCCCCGACTCGCCCGATTTCGAGGCCAGCGCGCCGTCCAGGAACGGATCGGCGATATACCCCTTGGCGACCATATCACGAAACGTTGTGTAGTTCCCTTCCAGAACCAGGAACCGGGCGTTCGGCTGAATAATCAGAAGATGGTCCGCCGTCCGGTCAACGAAATAACGGTCGTGACTGATGAAGAGGACCGTCCCGCCGAAATTTTTCAGCGCGCTCTCCAGCGCCGAACGGGCCCACAGATCAAGATGGTTCGTCGGCTCATCCAGAACAAGGACATTGGCATCTTCGGCGGCCAGTTTGGCGAGCGCCGCACGGCATCGCTGTCCCCCGCTCAGACTCCCGACATCCTGGAGCTGCTGATCCTGTGTCAGACCGAATGCCCCCAGGAGTTTGCGGCGGGGAAGTTCTTCAAAGACCTTTCCGGCGGGCCGAATCGCGTCAACCACAGGAATCGAGTCATCGAGCACATGCAGATGCTGATCGAAGTAGCCGATCTTCACCCCCTGCCCGAGCCGGGCGAACCCACGGTCCGGCTCGAGTTCCCCGATGAGACATTTCAGGAGTGTCGTCTTCCCGCAGCCATTCGGACCGATGACTGCCCAGCGTTCTCCCTGCTGGATATTAAACGTCACGTCTTTAAAGAGCGGAGCGGCACCGAACCCCTTGGTCAGATCTTCCACCCGAAATACAATATCGCCGGTCCGGCTCGGTTTCGGGAACGAGAACGCGGGAGTCTGAATATTCCGGGGCAGTTCCGCGGGATGCGCTTCGAGATGTTCGAGTTTTTTCCTACGGTCTTCGGCCTGAGCCGCTTTCATCCCGTAATGATGACGGCGGATAAAGTCTTTCGCCTTTTCGACTTCATCGACATACTTTTCATAGGTTCGGGTCTGAACCAGAAGACGTTCCTCTTTGAGTCCCAGATACTTCGTGAAATTTCCGGGATAGTCGTCGACTGTACCGAAATAGAGCTCAAAAGTACGGTTCGTCACCCGATCGAGAAAATAGCGGTCGTGGCTGACCAGGATCACCGCTGCCGATGTCGTTCGGAGGAAATCTTCAAGCCATTCCGTCGCGCCCAGATCGAGATGGTTCGACGGTTCATCGAGAAGCATGATATCCGGTTCAGCTAACAGGAGTTTCGCCAGACCGAGACGGTTCAGTTCCCCTCCGCTGAATGTTTCTATATTCTGGTTGAATTCCGAGTCTTTGAACCCAACCCCATGGAGAATCTGTTCGATCCGGTGGTCAAGATTGTAGGCGTCTTTGCGGATCAGCTCTTCGTGAATCCTGTCATACCGCCGTGACAGTCGGTCGCGTTCCCCCTCGTCAGTCACCTCGCCAAGTTGAAAGGCGATCTGTTCCGCCTCTTCCTGAATCGTGATCAGGTGCGAAAGCGCACCGCGCGCCTCATCGATGAGGGTTCGGCCCGGGGTGATCTCCGGCCGCTGTTCCAGATACCCGATCAGGATATCTCCCGGCTTGTCGATTGATCCGCGTTCAGTCTCATCCTTCCCTGCCAATATGTTAAGGAGCGTTGTCTTCCCGCACCCGTTCGGACCGACCAAACCGATCTTGTCCCCCTCACGAACCTGGAAGGTAACATCGGCGAGGACAGGTTCAGGACCGAAATGCTTGCGAAGCCCGTTCGCGCTTAAAATGACCGCCATAAAATCCCTACTGCAAAGTGTTCCGCCCCCTCCTCCAGGAGGTCCATTCTACCCGAAAAGCGGCCGATCTCCAATACCTCGCGCCGGAACAGGATCGAGCGGTTTTTAATCTTGCCCAGTTTTCAAAAATTCGTTATCTTTTCCCGTCAAAGTCACCAATCCCACTTTCATTCTCCGACGGAGGAAATCTCTGATGAAGAGAGCGTGCCCGGTTCTCGGCTGTTTTCTGCTCCTTTTGTGCTGTGGCACGCTGGCCGTTTTAAACGCGGATGAGCCGATGCGCCGCTGGCAAACCCGTTTCGGCGGTGTACTGATCGGAACATGGGATCGAAGTCTCGATGAACCGGACGG
>ONWH01000069.1 GCA_900321495.1 uncultured Planctomycetota bacterium | reverse complement strand
GGCGCAGGCGCAGCAGGAAGAGGAAGAGCCGCCTCTCCTCCAGCGGAGCGCCGAACCGTATGCCGAGCCGCTCCCCTATCCGGCGCGCTCCAATCCCGCCGAAGAGACGCCTCCCGCCCCGCCCGGGGAACAGGACGCCGCCGGGCCGCAGCCGGCTCCGGCCGAACCGACCCCTCCGGCCCGGCCCGAGTCGGAACAGATCTGGATGCGCGGAAGCGCCCGCTATACAGAAGCGGCGGCGCGGCGGCGCGGAACCGCGCCCCCCGCGCAGGACGATTCTCTGATGATCGATCCGCGCTGGTTTGAATTCGGTGCCGACGCGCCCGCACAGGGGGCGCCCGAACAGAACGCGCCCGCGCCACCGCAGGATAATTCCGCCGACATGCCGTTCGAAGAGGGGATGGTGATCGGCGGCCGGCTCCCCGATGCCCCGCCGGCGTCAGACTACCCCTCCGAGGTCCTGGCGCGAAACGGCCGGCAGGAACAGGCGCGCAGCGCCGCGGCCGCCCAGGAGCTTGAAACGCGCCTTCTGCAAAGTCCGCTGGTCAGCCCCCTGGCGCCGATCCGCGTCAGGCTCAACGGCAATACCGCCGTCGTGACCGGAATTGTCGGCAGCGACGCCGCGCGTCTGGAAGCGGGAAAACTCCTTCTGCAGGACCGCCGGGTCGAGACGGTCGATAACCGGATCGTCGTCTATTCCGAGAATGCGGCCGAACCGTCCGAAAACGGTTCCGTTGAGCCTCAGACGCCTGAAACACGGGATGTGCCGGAAGGGGAAGACAGTCCGCCGCAGGAATGACGGACAGAACAAGCCGCGCGCCGCGTGCGGCGCGCCGGTTCAAAAAGCTTACCGGTTTCTGATTTTGATCCGCTTCGCTCCGGCCGAGGTCCCGTCGGGAGACGTGATCAGAACGCGGACAATATACGTTCCGGTCCGTTCGACCGGAAGAGGGAGTTCGACACTCCAGGCGCCGTCCCGGCTTTCGCATTCGGCGGAGGCCAGAACGCGGTCGTTCACCGCCTCAAAAGTGCGCTGATATTCAATCCGCGCCTCATCGGAATCGGAATACTCGGTGCGGTTTTTGATTTTCACCTTCGGCCGGGTCGGCAGATTCACCAGTTCGACGGTCACACGCGCGGGCTCGGCGGCGGAAGAGGGTTCGAGCGCCGACCACTCTTCTCCGGCCGGCGCGTCCGGACCGGCCGAGACGGTGACATGCTCGTTCAGATACCCGGTTTCGGGAAGGTCGAACGTAATCCGCCGGGGGAACCGGATCCGCAGCAGGGGGTCGCCGAAAAGGTTGAACAGATAGCGGTGATCTTCGAGCTGGTCGTTCAGACGGGGCGAGGTCGGGTCGAAGGTCCGCGCCAGACTGTCGGCGGCCAGCCGCAGACCGGAATGGGCCGGCTCCTCCTCGGCGGCTTCGGGCTCATCCGGCGGATCGCCGCCGGCCTCTTCGGACGCGGGTTCCTCTTCGGGAGCCTCTTCTCGGATGTCCGTCTCCGATGCCTGTTCGCCGGCGTTCTCCTCTTTCGCGTTCTTTCCGGCGATGGTCATCCGCTTTTTGACCGCCATGATATACTCGCCCAGGGTCAGCGCTCCCGGCGCGTCTTCCCGGTGAAAAACCTCTTCGAGCAGTTCGATTCCGAAAACGCCCATCCCGTACGGCATCGAGGTCCGGCTCGCGGCGATCGCCGCGATCGGCCCGTTCGGCTTCAGGACGAACTCTTCGGCGATCGACATCTCGGTTGAATCGTAGGCGCCTGTATAGCATGCGCAGAAGATCATGATCGGAAGCCCCGCGGCGCACCGGACGTATTGAAGGTCGCCGAGCTCCATGATCTTGTAACTGCCGTGGGGGGTGACCAGCCGGTCAAGCTCCTGATGGAGACCGTGCCCCATATAGACCCAGAAGAGGGGGCCTTTGTTCAGCTCGTCGAGGACGGTGTACCGGAAAAGGGACGGGTCGGGGCAGTAGGGACACCGCCAATCGGCCTGAACCAGGGTCCAGTCATACTCGTCGGGCATCGCGCCGGCCAGTATCTGCCGTGTGGCGTTGGTGATCACGTTGTCGAGAATCGGCGAAAAGCCGGCCATTCCGGCGATGAGCGCCGCACGCCGCTGCCACGGACCGCTCGGCGCAACCTGCTCGTAGTAGAGAATCTTGGCGACCGCGTCCTCGGCCTGCCGGACGGTGCGCGCGGGGATCCGGCCGATCGGCACATCGGGGAACGAGTCGCCGTCCAGATCGGCGTACCAGTTGTCCGAGGCGATGTGTGTCTCGTAGCCGAACCGCCCGATCACCTTTGCCGGCACGCGCGGCGCGGGGATCGCGTCGAGTGCCGAGCCGAGCGGGTCGTCCGGGGCGGGACCCTGATCCAGCAGGGGCGCGCCGTCTCCGACGATCAGAACGGCGGAAAGGGGCGTTGTTTCATGGAGACGGCGGATCTGTTCGCGGATCGATTCGGGATCGGGAAGAACGGCGCCCCACGAAAGGAACGGGGAAGGGGCCTGCCGCGGCGACTGGATCAGTGTGTGTATTCTGTATCCCTGCGACTGCCGGTAGAGGATCCACCGCTGCATCGCCGGGAGGAAAGTCCGGCTGCAGATCAGGGCAACATCCCCCCCGTGCGGCGCGGGTTCCCGGCCGCAGACGGAAAGGACGGTCAGAAAGAGAACAAGCGGCCACCAAACGAGCCTCTTCATTCGGCCGGACTCCACCCGTCTTCATCTTCGGAATAGACGCGGATCTGTCCGGCGCGGCTGGCCCGTTCGCCCTGCCCCAAAACATTTCGGGGAACAGGAGTGCGGAACTCGGCGGAAACCTGCCGGATCGGGCTGCGGTGCGGTGCGGCGGTTCCGGCGGGAAACCCGTCATCCACAAAGCGGGGCTCTTCGGCCGCCGCCACGCGGATCGGATCGGTTCCGCCCGGCATCGCCGAAAACTCCGGCCGGCGGATATTCCCGGCCGCGGCGCGCGCCGCGGTGTAGGCGTATCCCGTCCGCGCCGGAAGGGGCATCCCCTGCGGGAGAGGGGGCGCGGCGGCGTACATCGGCATCGGCGGAACCGCCGGATGCGCCGGCATCGAGGGGAGCCCGCGCGGCGCGCTTCGGCGGGCCGTGAGCGTTTGGTTTTCTTTCCACTCTTCAATCTCGCCGTTTTTGTAGCCGGTCAGGAGCTGAACCAGAATCGAGCCGCTTGACGGATCGGTGTAATACTCTTCGCCGTAAATGTCATCGAGTCCGGCCCGCTCTCCGGCGCCGGGAGTGCGGTTCCCCCAGGCGAATTCCATTCGATGGAGCATCTCGCCGTATTCGCTCCGCGGATGCGCCGCGGCGCGCGATCGGGACGAGACGGGCTGTGCGGCGTTCCTCTTTTCGTAAAGCGCCTTTTTCCGCTGATTGACATGCCAGCTGACCAGCTCCGGCGATATCTCGCCGGTCAGGAAGGTCGACATGACCGCGCCGGCCGAGGGGTTGGCGTCCCACGGCATCAGAGAGGCGGACTCCTGCTTCTGGCCGCGCGGGGCGAAGGCGAACCGAACCGGATTTTCCGGGTTCCGCTCTTTGACGCGGACCGGGGCGTTCCCGTGTGCACGGTGTGCCGCGGGGCGGTTGGCGGGCGCCGGGTTCGGGCGGCGCGTCCGGCCCCTCCGGTTGTCAGAATGCGCCGCCGCCTGCGCCTCTTCGGGAGCGATATTCGGATGAACCTGTTTTCGCGGCGCGTTGGGACGTCCGGCGGCCTGTCCCGGGGCCGTTTCCTGCTGGGCGGAAAGCGCCGAGAGCGCGAAAAGGACAAAGAGTGCGCTTAAAGCGAGAGAGAATGTTCGCGGCATGTGAACCCCTGAAAACCTTTCTGAACTGTCTGTTCGGCTGGCTGTGTTTCTTCTTTTAAGCGGTTTCGGTCACTTGATCTCCCCGGTTCCCTGATTGAGCCGGGCGCTCGTCAGGAAGACGATTTCCCCCCGGTCGATCGGCAGGTCACGGTCGCCCTCCTGCGGCAGGATGTAGACCAGAACCATTCCGGTCTGCGTCTCGGCGACATAGATGAACGACTTGGCCAGGTTTCCCGTTTCGCCGGCGCCGACCTTCCGCGCGTCGCTCTCGCCGCTGACCATGATGAAGTTCGGCCGCTGCGGAACCGGAACGTTCGGATAGAGACGGAGCGATTCGTAGAGGTCGGCCTTGATGTTCCGCGTATAGGTCTTGATGAAGTCGGGATCGCTCCGCGCCATCAGCGCCGCCGAAAGGCGCCCGCTCTGCGAGTCAAGGTAGTAGAGCGCCTCGACACTGCTGTTGAAATAACCGGTCGAAAGGACCGCGCCGGAACTCTCGCTCGACGCGGTCGCCATGATCCCCGGCACGGTCGGGCGGTGCAGCGCGTAACCGGCCAGGAGCGCGGCGGCCGACAGGAGTACGGAAAGGACAATCGTTGTTGCGGACTTCATATCAAGGGATCCTGCGCGACTTTCGTTCGGGTAGACTTTTATCCGTTTTCGGAACGACAGTTCCGGAAGAGGAGCATAGTCTTTTCAGAGACCGAAATCCAGTCCATTTTCACCGGGGGAAGCGGCATCTTGCATTTTTTCCGCCGCGGGGTATAAAACGGTTTTCGTTTAGGGATTCATGCCGGGAAAGGTCCGCCGATGTACGAAGTCGAAATGAAGTTCCGCCTGGCCGATCCGGAGACCTTTGAAGCGGAGGCCCTTCAGAGGTTCGGCGTCCGGTTCGGCATGCCGCGCATTGAGGAAGATCTCTATTTTCAGCGGGTCAGCCGCGATTTCCGCGAAACGGGGGAAGCGCTCCGTCTCCGCCGGATCGATTCGGCGCTTTGGATTACCTACAAGGGGCCGAGACGCGACCGGATCGTCAAGACGCGTGAAGAGATCGAACTCCCCCTGCTCGCTCCGGGAGAGGGGGTTCCGGCCGGGGAACGGAAAGAGGCGTGGATCCGTCTTCTGACCCGGCTCGGTTATGAGCCGTTCGCCGAAATCGCCAAGACGCGACGGTGCGCATCGTTTGATTTTGCCGGCCGCGTGTTTCATATCACGCGCGACTCCCTCGCGAACCTGGGGGAGTTCACCGAAATCGAGACCCTCATTCCCGGCGCCGGGGAACAGGCCGCCGCGCAGGAGGCTCTAAAAGAGGCCGCCGCCAGCCTTCGGCTCGCCGATCCGGTCTTCGCCAGCTATCTGACCCTCCTGTTGGAGAGTGGCGGCCGGGGCGGGCAGGAAGCGTTTCCCGAATCGGACTAGCGATGTCGCGCCCCTTGCCGTCGAAATGTAGCGGTCGTTAGGTTCTGACCGAGCCGGATCGCAAAAAATTCCCCAATTTACCATTAAAATGGTGGACAACTTATTTTTCGTGGATTATGATAGGGTGGGGGATACTGTCAGAAAAATTTTTCCGGAGGGTTTATCACATCCGATGAGAGTTCTACGCAATTTCCTGATTGTGACCGCGATCCTGTCGGCGGCGGTCTGTTCCGCGCCGTCCGAAATCCGTGCCAAAGAGTCCGAAGAGGGAGCCGCGAAGGTTGAACTCTTCGACGCGATCGACCAGGGGCTGGTTGAGGTCAAGCTGAAGCAGAACGGCGCGCTCGAAGGGAACCTGACGGTGAAAAACCTTTCAGGCCAGCCGCTTGAAATTGATGTACCTTCGGCGTTCGCCGCGGTTCCGGTCGCCCAATTCGGTGTCGGCGGCATGATGCCTCCCGGCGGTATGGGACCCGGCGGCATGGCCCCCGGTATGGGCGGCGGCATGGGCGGCGGCATGGGACCCGGTATGGGGGGACCTGCGAACCGCGGCCTCGGTTTGGGCGGTCCCGGGAATCAGCCCGGCCGGATGGGACTTAACGCCGGCGGTCCCCGCGGCCGGAACGGCGGCGGCACGAGCGGCGGCGGAAATCAATCCGTCGGCGGAAGCCGCGGCGGCATGGGCGGCCGCGGCGGCGGACGCGGGGGACGCGGCGGCGGCTGGTTTGTCGCTCCCGAAAAGACCGTGCGCGAAAAGATCCGCACCGTCTGCCTCGAACATGGGAAGAAAGACCCCTACGGCGGTCAGGAATACGCTCTGGTTCCGATCGAGACGATTTCCGAAAACAAGACAACCCGCGCTCTGATCGAAATGCTCGGCGACAGCGGCGTCGATCAGCAGGCGATCCAGGCGGCGGTCTGGAATCAGGAAAACGAAGTCCCGATGGACGAATTGGCGCAGAAGGTCTATCAGCCGGCCGGGAATGTGACTCCGCGCCCCTGGTTCTCGTCCGAACAGCTTGAGACGAGCGCCGAGCTGATCAAGGCGGCGGAAGTCCGCGCCGAAGAGATCGCCGCCGAAGAGGCGGAACGGGAAAAGGCCGCCGAAGTGAAGGCGGAGGAAGACGTCCTTTCGTCCGATGCCTACAGCGGGACCGGGCCGGAAGTCGATACCACGATCGAAAAGCTGACCGAAGAACTTCAGAAATGACCGGCTTCGGGATCTCTTGAACGATAAAAAACCGGCGCGGGGCATTCGGGTTCCGCGCCGGTTTTCTTTTTTCCGCGCTTTTAGAAGCTCCAGAGGAGTCCCGCGCTCGCCATGTGGGTGGTCTGGCGGCTGTTAAAGAGCACATCGTAGTCGAGGTTGGCGGCGATCGTCCCGAAAAGGGAGAACTTCACCCCCGCGCCCCCCCAGAAGTGGTCGGTTCCGGTCGAGCCTTCGAAGAACGCCTGGGCCGGCGTGTAGGTCCCGGGGGTGCGGCTGAACCAGTAGGTCTGTATCGGCGCCGATTTCAGATACTGATGGACCCAGCCGAAGCGCGCCTGGAGCGTGGCGAATCCCAGTTCGGCGTCAATTCGCGCGCCGAGCGTCTGAAAGAGGGCGTCGGCCTTGAACTTTTCCTCTTTCAGCGACAGGCTGTTCAGGTCGATTCCGTCCGATTTCATGTAACTGTATTGCAGATTCCCGAACGGCTTTAAGGTGAAAAGCCCGCCGGTCCGCATGTAGTAGCCGGTCTCCAGCGATCCTCCCGCCTGCCAGCCGTCACAGCCGAGCGCGCCGTCGACGCCGCTGCCGGTCAGCTCGTAGTCGTCGAGCCCGGCGGTTCCCAGAAGGCTGAAATAGAATCCCCCGGTGTTATAGCGCAGACCGAACCCTCCCAGGTGCGTCTGCGCCTGGTCCGTGAAACGGGTCCCCTCCGACAGCTCGGCGCTCTGATAGTTGTAATACGCTGTTGCGAGCATTCCCGGGCCGAGTCCCCAGTTCAGGCCGATTTGCGCGCCGGTCAGCTCATTGTCGAACGAGCGCTCGGTCCCTTTCGGATCGATGTCCCCTTTCCCGACGTAGAAATCGCCCCATATCTGGAACGAGGAGCAGGGGAGGTCGAATCCGCGGATCACCGCCTCGCTCGAAAGGTCGCGGGCGAACGAGAACGACTCGCCGTTCAGGGCGGCGCCGTCGGCGGCGCGTGCGGCCGAAACGAGGGCGGCGGCTCCGCAGATGAGGAGCGCGGTCAGGCGAATCGCTTGTCGTGTCCGCGTGTTCATGAACTGCTGCTTTCGTGAAATTGACGTTTTCAAACGGGGAGTCCCCCTTATCACTTATCGGACCGGCGGGGCCGGATAATCAGTAAAATCGTTAAAGTTTTCCCTTTTTAACAAAATAATCGGTTTTACCGCTTTTGCCTTTCTCTTGTCCTGCCGGAGAATCCCGAGCGGTCTTTCGTTTTGTGTCCCCTTTCGTCTTCCGGAGACAAACCGTCTCGGCCCGTTTTTTCGAGAAAAAAGGGGTTCCCTGATTGCTTGCCCCTGTTTTTTTTGTAAAATGGGGCATGCGCGGGTCTGTTTTCGGACCATTCACGATATAACCTATGCGAGGCTTTACCATGGCAAAAAAATCTTATCTGGCGGTTGATATGGGTGCTTCCAGCGGCCGTCTTCTCATTGGTCATTTCGACGGGAAACGGATCGAACTCGAAGAGGTTCATCGTTATGTGAACGGTCCGGTTGAAATGATGGGGAGTTATCACTGGAACCTTCCCGGACTCTGGAGCGAGGTTCAGAACGGTCTTCGCCTGACCGGCGAGAAGTTCGGCGCGACGGTCGAAAGCGTCGGCGTCGATACCTGGGGGGTCGACTACGCCTATTTCGATAAGAACGGCAAGCTGCTGGGGAATCCCTACTGCTACCGCGATCCGCGGACCGACGGCGTGATGGAAAAGTCGTTCGAGACCGTTTCGCGCGGCGAAATTTTCGCCAATTCCGGACTTCAGTTCATGCAGATCAACACCCTCTATCAGCTGATCGCCGACAAAGTCTCCGGCTCGGTCGCTCAGGCCAATGCCGAGCGTTTCATGATGATCCCCGACATCTTCCACTGGCTCCTGTCCGGTGAAATGAGCAACGAGTTCACCGACTCGACGACCACGCAGTGCTTCGATCCGGTCAGGGGAGACTGGGCGAAAGGGATGCTCGAAAAGTTCGGGATTCCGACCCACATCTTTAAGCCGGTCTCGCAGCCGGGAACCGTTCTGGGGACCCTGCGCGAATCGCTCGCCGCTGACAGCGGCCTGAAAGGGATGAAAATTGTCCTGCCCGGTTCGCACGATACCGCCAGCGCCGTCATGGCGGTTCCCACCGGCAGCCCCGTCGGCTCGACGGACTGGGCGTATGTCAGTCTGGGAACCTGGGCCCTGATGGGAATTGAATCCCCGAAACCGGTTGTCAACGACGTCGTCTCGGGGTTCAACTTCACGAACGAAGGAGGGGTCGGCGGAACGACCCGTATCCTGAAGAATATCTGCGGCATGTGGCTCCTGCAGGAATGCCGCCGGGTCTGGAACCAGAAAGGGCGCAATCTCGACTGGGAAGACATGAACAAGATGACCGTCGGGGCTCCGGCGATGACCGCGTTCATCGATCCTGACCACCGCGATTTCCTCGCGCCGACCGACATGCCCGAGGCGATCCGCCGGTTCGCGCAGCGGACGGGTCAGCCGGTTCCGCAGGACGACGGCACGGTTCTGCGCGTCATTCTCGAAAGTATCGCCATGAAGTTCCGCCAGGTTCTCGGCATGTGCGAAAAGATTTCCGGCGCCAAGATCGGGACGCTCCACATCGTCGGCGGCGGGATCCGCAACAAGCTCCTCTGCCAGGCGGCGGCCAACGCGACGGGCTGCCGTGTGGTGACCGGCCCGATCGAGGCGACGGCGATCGGCAACGTGATGATGCAGGCGGTCGCTTCGGGCGACGTCTCCGGAATCGAAGAGGCGCGCGCGGTGATCCGCGACAGCTTCGAGGTTGCCGAATATCTCCCGCAGGAAACCGCCCTCTGGGACGACGCCTACGGGCGGTTCGTCAAGATCGTCGGCTGACCGTTTTCTTTCCTTCATTGATGCGATTGTTATACAATGATTTGTCTGTTGATCGGACGGAACTTCCGTCCGATCCCCCCTTTTTGTAAACGCTTGTCGTTTCGTGAGCCGGAATCGCCCCCGAGAAAATTAAAAGCTTTGCGGAAAGTTTTAGAAAGGACCGTAAATCAACAATGACGAAGCATATCTTTGTGACCGGTGGTGTTGTCAGTTCGCTTGGAAAAGGTTTGACGTGCGCGTCGATCGGAATGCTCCTCGAAAGCCGTGGCCTCCGCGTCCGGATGCAGAAGCTCGATCCCTATCTGAACATTCTCCCCGGGATACTCAGCCCCTTTCAGCATGGTGAGGTCTATGTTCTCGATGACGGGAGCGAGACCGATCTCGACCTGGGACATTACGAGCGGTTTACCAGCGACCGCCTGACCCGCAACAGCAGCTGGACGACGGGACTCCTTTACCAGGAGATGGGCGAAAAAGAGCGCGCCGGCGAGTACAACGGCGTGACAATCCAGGTCATTCCGCATGTCACCAGCATCATTAAGGAAAAGATCGCGAACCTGGACAGCGACGATGTCGACGTGGTGATCACCGAAATCGGCGGAACGGTCGGCGATATGGAATCGCTTCCCCACATGGAGGCGATCCGGCAGTTCGCCAACGATATCGGCAAGCAGAACTGCCTCTTTGTCCACCTGACCCTGATCCCCTACCTGAAGGCCGCGCGCGAGCTTAAAACCAAACCGACCCAGCACAGTGTCGGCCGGCTCCTGTCGATCGGGATTCAGCCCGATATGATCGTCTGCCGCACCGAACAGCCGATTCCCGCCGAAGAACGCGCGAAAATCGCCCTCTTCTGCAATGTGCCGGCCGATTGTGTCGTGGAAGAACGGGACGCCGATTTTTCGATCTACGAGGTCCCGATGGCCCTGCACGCCAACAAGATGGACGAGACGATCGTCAGTCTCCTGGGGCTGAAAGCCGCCGAGCCGAACCTGACCGCATGGCGCGAGATGCTCGAGCGGATGCATCATCCGGAACAGGAAGTGACGATCGCGGTCGTCGGCCGCTACGCGGACCACAAGGACGCGTATAAATCGGTCTACGAGGCGCTCGATCATGCCGGGGGCGCGAACCGCACCCAGGTTCGGATCCGCCGGATCGACAGTGAAAATGTCACACGTCAGGAGACCCGTCAGATCCTCGAGAACGTCGACGGGATCATCGTGCCCGGCGGGTTCGGCGAACGGAGCCTTGACGGCACCGTCGAGGCGGTTCAGATCGCCCGCGAAAAGGGAATCCCGTTCTTCGGCGTGGCTCTCGGCATTCAGAGCGCGATGATCGAATTCGGCCGGAACGTGGTCGGCCTGAACGACGCCAACTCGACCGAATACGACCGCACCTGCGAAAACCCGGTTTTCTGCCTGCTCAAAGACGACAAGGATCCCGAAGACGGCGTCCGCCGCGGCAGCCGCAAAGTCAATCTGGCCGCCGGTTCAAAAGCCGCGCAGATCTACGGAACCGAACAGATTGAGGAGCGGCACCGTCACCGCTATGAGTTCGATTTCCAGTACAAGGCGAAGTTTGAAGAGGCCGGCGCGGTCCTTTCGGGGGAAGCCGAAACCGGGAGTCATCTCGAAGTGATGGAGCTGCCCGGTCATCCGTGGTTCGTGGCGGTCTCGTTCCATCCGGAATTCAAATCGCAGCCGACCAAGGCGCATCCCCTCTTTGCCGACTTCGTCGCCGCCGCGGTCAGGCACCGCGGCTGAACCGGAGCGAAGTCCGGCAGCCGGCCGGCGCGTCCGTTTCCGGACTTTCCAAAAGAATGCGGCGGATCTGAAAGCTTTTCGGTTTCCAGGTCCGCCGCGTTTTCCGGTGAGAAGGGCCGCGATCGGGCATAAAAAAAGGCGCGGTCCGCACCGCGCCGGGAAGTTGGGGAAAAGGGATTCGAACCCCTACTAAATGGTTCAGAGCCATTCGTGCTGCCATTACACAATTCCCCAAGGAAGAATAACCCATTTTAATCCTTTTCCGGAACGCGTCAAGGTCTTGCGGCGCGCCTTTTTTTTGGTATGGTAAGGAAAGGGAAGTTTGCCGCGAACTTCCGTCTCAACGCCCCGCATAAAAGGAAAAAGAGGATGGCTCCCCACTTCATTTTTGAAATGAACCGCGTTTCGAAACGGTTCGGTGAAAAGGTGATTCTGCAGAATATCTCGCTGGCGTTCTACTACGGCGCCAAGATCGGGATCGTCGGCGAAAACGGCGCGGGGAAATCGACGCTCCTCAAAATCATGGCCGGGCTCGATACCGATATCGACGGCGAAGTGACGATGGTCAAGGGGATGCGTGTCTGCTACGTCGCGCAGGAGCCGGAACTCGATCTCGACGCCACGGTGCGTGAAAATCTGATGAAAGCCGTCGCTCCGATCCAGGAGAAGATTGACCGGTTCAATGAGGTCTCGGTCCTGATGGGGGATCCCGACCAGGCCGATAATTTCGACAAGCTGATGGAAGAGATGGGGCGTCTGCAGGAAGAGATCGATCATCTCGACGGCTGGGAACTCGACCGGCGGATCGACATTGCTTCCGACGCGCTGGTTCTTCCTCCCGACGACGCGGTCGTCCGCCAGCTTTCCGGCGGGGAACGCCGCCGTGTCGCCCTCTGCAAAGCGCTCCTCGAACGGCCCGACCTCCTCCTTCTTGACGAGCCGACGAACCATCTCGACGCCGAAACGGTCCGCTGGCTCGAAGCGACCCTGCGCGACTATCCCGGAACGGTGATCATTGTAACGCATGACCGCTATTTTCTCGATAACGTTACCAAGTGGATTCTGGAAATCGACAATACCCGCGGCCTGCCGTTCGAGGGAAACTACTCGTCGTGGCTGGCGCAGAAAGCCGAGCTCCTCCGGCTGGCCGAAAAGAAAGAGTCCCAGCGTCAGAAGATCCTGAAACGGGAACTTGAATGGATCGAAAAGGCTCATCGCGGCCGGAAGCAGAAGAACCAGGCGCGCGTCCGCTCCTACGAAGAGCTCGCCGCGCACCAGACGATCGACGACAAGAGCGATACGGTGATCCAGATCGCTCCCGGTCCCCGTCTGGGAGAGAAGGTCCTGAATGTCCGCGGCCTGTCGAAAGGGTTCGAAATCGGCGGGAAGTTCGTTCCGCTGATCCGGGACGCCACGTTCGATGTGCCGCGCGGCGCGGTCGTCGGGGTGATCGGTCCGAACGGAACGGGAAAAACGACCCTCTTCCGCATGATCGTCGGGGAAGAGAAGCCGGACAGCGGCACGCTGGAGCTCGGCGAGACGGTTAAACTTTCCTACGTCGATCAGCATCGCGACGCGCTCGATGACAATAACACCGTCTTCGAGGAGATCACCGGCGGGCGGGACCTGGTCGAACTCGGTCCGGTCAAGATGAACAGCCGCCTCTACCTGGCGCGGTTCAATTTCCGGGGCGCTTCCCAGCAGCTTCCGGTCGGGAAATGTTCCGGCGGCGAACGGAACCGCGTTCATCTGGCGAAACTCCTGAAGCGGGACGGGAATTTTCTCCTCCTCGACGAACCGACCAACGACCTCGATGTCGGCACGATGCGCGTTCTCGAGCAGGCGATCATCGATTTCCCCGGCTGCGCGCTGGTGATCAGCCACGACCGCTTTTTCCTCGACCGGATCTGCACCCATCTGCTCATTTTCGAAGGGGACGGAAAAGTCCGGTGGTTCGAAGGGAATTTTACCGATTATGAAGAGGTGGTTCTCGCCGCCCAGCCCGAGGCGCAGAAAAGCCGCCGCTCGAAGTATCGGAAGATCCCCGCGTAAAAGTCGAAAGAAGGAGAGTTTATGACTGAACGAAGCCGCTACCAGGAAGGGATTATCAAGCGTTATTACGAAAACCGGGACGCGATCATGTACCAGAAGCTCACCGAGCTGGTGACAGAGCTCTATCTCTCGGAGGGAAAAAAACGCGCTTCCCTCTGGACCCGGGTCGAAAAGGCGCTCCGGAACATGAAAGTCCCGGAACCGAAGATCGCGCAGATCCTCGAAAAGGACGACCCCGCCTTTCTGGCGCGGTTCCTCGAAAGGATGGCCTGAACGTTTGTTGATCTGTTTTGCCTGCCGCCGCGGCGGCAGGGCGAATTCCAAGACAGACGACGGGGTTATTGCCATGAAACTTTTTTGTCCTGCCGCCGCGGCAGCAGCCGTATTGATTCTGTTTTTTACCGCCGTTTTCCAGGCTCCTGCGGAAGACGGCGTTCCCGCGCCGGAAGAACTTCGCGCGAAAGTCGAAACGGCCTTTTCGAACTGGATGAAAAATCTGCCGCCGGCCGAGTGGCGGATCCGCACCAACGAGGAAGTGCCGGGCGGGACCCGCACTATGTATACCATGGCCGAAAAAGAGACCATCTTCTTTGCCGGCCAAACGAAGATGATGAAGGAGCCCGATCCCTCGTCTGGTTCCCAACTCCATCCCAACAGCATCCAGACCGTGCGCGCGGTGAATCCGCGCTACTGGTTCACTGTCACGAAGAAGAAATCGGACGAAGAATGGGATATTGTGAGGGTTCAGCGGAACGAGAGCGAATCCGGCCCCCTGTCGGTATGGCAGGACGGACTGAACGTGGAAAAACGGTCCCCCTTTTTTGAGTTCCGGGCACTCTTCTATCCGTTCTGCATTGCGGGGTGCTATACAGTTTTGGACATTCTCCGGTATCCGGGCCTTGTCCTGGAATCGGTCCGGGAAGAGCCGGACGGCGGAACCTCTTTTACATTTCACCTCGATCCGATCGACGAAAGCGCCGCGGCGTTTATTCCGATCCAAAACGGCACGGTCACCCTGACGGGCGGTTATCTGATCAAAGACGCCAGGTTCACCATGCAGGGAGGGAATCTCTTCACTTTGGAGAACGAGTATTCGGAAGGCGTGAATCCCGCTTTGGTCAAACATACCGAAACGTCCTATAACGGCGAGACTCCCGGCACAAAACGGACGGTCAGCATCGAGACGGGCAAACTGCCGCGGCTTCCGCTGAAACGATTTACCCTTTCCCGCTACGGACTTCCGGAACCCGATTACGGGTATCCTTCGGCGAGAGGGGGGCGGACAGCACTGATTGCACTCGGCGGCGCGCTGATCCTGATCGCGGCCGGCAGCCTTTTCCGGAAACGCCGGGCAAAAATGAAAGAGGAGACGCCACGAAAAGAAACTCCCTGCTCCTGACCGCCGGAATCCTCTTTCCGGCCGCCGGCGCTCTCGGTTTCCGGCCCGGCGGGGGGAATCCCCCCTCCCGGCTTTCCGAACCCCGCCCGCCGTACTGTCCCGCCGATAGCCTCAGGAGAGGGGAACGGTACCGGCGGGAGCCTTTTTTCATCCTCCGAAAATTTCCTTTCGATTTTTTCTATTTTTTTTGAAAAGACTTGTTCATTCTGAATTTTTCAGTTAGAATAAGTTAGCTGGAGAATCCGTCCGTTTCCGAACCGAAATCAAAATCAAAGGAGAGACGCGATGACAGGAAGATCCTTCTTTGTTCTTCTTCTGTTTTTTTTGCTCTGCGGCGCCGCGCTTCCCGCCCAACAGGTCGATCCCGCACTGAAGGAGAAGGCCGACAAGGCCTTGCAAGCGGCCGATGAAGCGATGATGCGCATCAGCAGCGGAATCTGCCGGATCACGAAACTCGGAGAAGAGGATGAACATAGCTGGCCGAATTTTGACAGCGCCAACGATTTCCGCCTGATTTTCGACTATTCTGCGGGTTGTGCGCGTTTTGACCGGGGTTTCTTTGACCGGCAGGTTCTGACTCCCGACTCCTTCTACGCCGTCTCTTACAGTCCGGGAGCCGGGCACGCCTACGCGCACAGCTGTCCGGCTGACGAATATTCAACGACAAAACTGGTCAAATTCCGGACTGCGGATATCCGTGATTTTTTCATGTCCGGCGGGCTCTCGTACCGCGGACTGTTGAGTTACGAAAAATCTTTTTTACACACACAAACCCGCGAACTGGCGAAGATTGGCTACGAAGAGCTTCCGACAGGTCAGATCAAGGTGACGACGTTCCAGGACAACGGATATCCCGATAGTGTTGCGGATGTCCGGACATACGTTATCGACCCCGATAAGGGGTATACCGTTTCGTATTTTGAGATGAACGACAGTCGAAATATCGCCCGAACGTTTCTCGGCATTTTTCATCGCCAGAGGGAGTTTCATACCGTCTTTCACCGGATCCATCATATTTCGTGGGAGAACGTAAACGGCACCTGGGTTCCGGTTTCATTCCGTTTCAAGCTTATCTACGATCATTTCGATGTGAAGCGCGAATCCGAAACCGAATGGAAAATCGACTGGGAACAGGTCAATGCGCCGATCGACCCGTCTCTGTTCGACCCGGACGCGGTCCTCGC
>ONWH01000277.1 GCA_900321495.1 uncultured Planctomycetota bacterium | reverse complement strand
CGCCGACCAGAACGTCCGGTTCGAACCGGGCCGCAAGATTCAGAATCCCCTTGTGGGAACATCCGCTGATCAGGTACCGTTTCCCCTTCTCCTCAATCAGAAGATAATGCTCGTGCCGGAACGTATCGGGCACGATCCGCCCGTCCGACTCGGCGGAAAGCCCCGCACTGTCGATCGGATATTTAAGCTCCGCGCCGTTGCATGTGTAAAGCGAAACGCCGTCCCGTATCGCATATTCGTCGCCGGTAAGAACGAGCCGGCCGGATTCCCGGAGCCGGGGATCCAGGCCGATATACTCCCCCTTACGGTTCAGATGCCGCCCGAACGCGTTTTCGTTGACGTAGACTTCGGCGTGACGGTTCCGTTCCAGGAACCGGAAAAGCCCGCCCCCGTGATCGTAATGCCCGTGCGAAAGGACGGCGAAATCGACCCTCTCCAGGCCGATGCCGAGCCGGTCGGCGTTATCGGCGAACTTGCCCGACTGTCCGGTGTCGAAAAGGATCGTCCCGCGGGCCGTCTCGATATAGAGACTCAGCCCGTGTTCCGCGGCCAGGCTCTCATCGTTCGTCCGGTTTTCGATCAGTACGGTTATCTTCACTTCCGATGCCGCTTTTCCCTTTCTTCACCGGCCTTTGACACGCGGGCCGAAACCGATTCCGTTTTTCGCCCCGCCGTCTCTCCGCCGCGCACTTTTCCATGCACTTTTCCTGAAAAATCAGGCCGGTTTTTCACACTTTTCCAAAACCGGCGCTGAAATCCGGAGGACCGCACCGCAAAACCGCGCAGTCTCCGGCTTCGCCCCTCACCGGGCAATCTCCGCCTTGTAGATGTTCACCGAATACGGGGGGAGCGTCACGATCCCCTTTTTCAGGTTCACCGTTTCGTTTGAAATCGTGATCCGCTGGGGCTGTTCCGGGTCGTTGTGGGCTTTGGGGTCGCTCTGACGGTCGGTGATCCGCCAAACGTGCCCCTTAGCATGGACACGCGTTCCGCAGAGGTCAAGCTGAACCTCTTTCGGTTCGGCGAACGGGTTAACCAGGGCCACTGTCAGGAACCGCCCTTCGGGAGTCACCGCCGCCGAAACGTCGATTCCCGAACCGGGCGCGCCGGCCGGTTCATCGTTGATCTGCGAGAAGACCGGAATCGTGCCGAAGACTTTCCGGTAGAGCGCCAGAACCAGGCCGGTCGATTCAAACTGAACGCCGACCGGAGTCGCCTTGATCGCGCCCAGGACGTTGAGCGTCTGCGCGTAATTCGCCATCACATAGAGATCGGATCGGCGAAAGAACTGGTGAAGCCCTTCGGCAACGCCGAGCCCGTCGAGCAGATCGAACCGGATCCCCGCCAGGCCGAAGATGATCTTGCCGCCGGCATAGTTCCATTCATCCATCGCGATCGGCAGCGGAGACTCGGCATAAAGATTCTGCCAGCGGAACCTGTACTGATCGTGCGCATCGCTGATCCGCTTGACTTCATAGGCGACCTGCTGAACGCGCGGGAGCGTCTCCTTTTTCTTGCCGGTGTAGAAATGCTCGCTGATCGCATCGATATGGCCGATGGCGCCGGGAATGAACACATCGTCCCATCCGCCGACGTTGCCGACCCCGATCAGATAAAGATCGGGATACGCCGCGTGAAACGCGTCGGCGAAGGCATTGTTCTTTTTCACGTAATCCTCAACCGGCATGTGGCCGATCTGCCAGTCGCCGTACATCTCGTTGCCGATCCCCCAGAAGCGGATGGCGTAGGGCCGCTGACGGCCGTTTTCCGCCCGGAGTTTTCCGCCCGGAGTCTTCGGTGAACCGAGCGCGTATTCGAGTTCCCGCATTGCGTTTTCGACCTGGCCGTCGCCGGTGTTCACCGCGATATACGGTTCGGTTTTCAACAGATCGCAGAAATGCATGAACTCGTCGAACCCGAAATCGTTCATCTCAATGCCCGGCCATGCGGGATTCTTCCGCGGCGGACGGCGGTCACGGTCGCCGATTCCGTCGCGCCAGTCGTAGCCGCTGACGAAATTCCCTCCGGGCCAGCGGTAGACGGGAGCGTCGAGCTCTTTCAGGCACGCGAGCGTATCGGCGCGCATCCCGTCGATGTTGTCGGCGGGCATCAGGGAAACGCAGCCGATATGCACGGTTCCCGTCCCTTCGGCGCTGACGGAAAAAGCTGCCTCAAACGGTTCGGCGGCTCCCGCCTGCCAGTGGAATTCCAGTTTTTGGTATTCGTCCGGCTTGAGCTGTTCACCGGCCCATTCGGTGCGCATTCCGTCCGGTCCGCCGTCGAGCGAGGCGGCGAGGCGTGTGACACCGGCTTCGGGGCGCACCCACAGATACCCGTCGAAATCGACCCCCGCGCGGAACCGGAGTCCTTTTTCGCTCAGAACGGCGGTCTGGGCCTCTTTCAGAGTCAGTGCAGGGGTCCACCGGCCGGTAAACGGTTCGTTCTCGTCCATCGTCAGCTCGGCGCCGGCGGCCTGCCACGGAGAATCTTCGGCGCCGACCTCATAGAAGAATTTGCGGTCGCGCAGAATTTCCGCCCAGAGCCCGATATCGACGCAGTTGCCGAAATGCTCGATGAACTGCCCGTAGATGTATTTCGAAATCGGCGGCCCCTGATG
>ONWH01000121.1 GCA_900321495.1 uncultured Planctomycetota bacterium | reverse complement strand
TTCGTTCGATTCCGCTCTTGACTTGCTGACCCGCATTTCTGTATCCTTGATCCGCAAAAATTCCGACGCGCTCGACCTGCTGACCGAGGCGAAACTCATCAGCCGCTTTCAGCTCGGCAGTTCGGGAATTCCCGGTCTGTACGCGGGGTACTTTCTGGCCGAACTCCTCCAGATGACCCTGGAAGACGGGGAGCCGATGCCGGAACTCTACGATTTAACGGTCGAAACGCTCCGCCGGCTTGAGACGGGGCAGCATGTCGAGGAGCATCTCTACAGGTTCCCGTGGAGCCTGATGTCGCACCTGGGCGAGCGTCTCTCGACGGATCTGTGCGTTGCCTGCGGCCGGAAAATCGATTACGGGGAAGAGATTCAGCTGGGGCGGAGAGTCGGTCTTTCGCTCCTCGACGGCGGCGCGGTCTGTGCCGGTTGCCGGCGGGAACGCGGATTCCGGCAGCTTGCGCTGGTCGATCCGGCCGCGATGGACTGGCTTAACCGTCTCGACGAGACGGCCCCCCCCTCACTTCCCGATTCGAAAAACGTCCGCCGTGAAATACGGAGTGTCACCGACTGGATGGTCGACGCCAAATGCGGACGGATACCGAAAACTCGGAATCATGCGTATCAGGCGCTCGGCGGTGAAACGCCGCCCCGCGCTGCCGGAAATACGGGCTGAAATCCGCCTGCGGCCTACGGCCGGATTAGACAGAATATGGTACAAACCGAAACTCTCACCTCACCGCATCGCGAGCGAAACGGAGCGGACCGCATCCGTCCGGCATTTCGGTCGGCGCTTCTGCTGGCCGCCGCGTTTCTTTTTGTGCCGGCGGTTCGGGCGCAGAGCGGCTATACATCATCCGGCGGAACGTACTCGTCGAAATCGGCGCAGAGCGGCCCGTCGATCTCTTCGGGGCTTTCATCGGTTTCGCGGCCGGGGAGCTCCGTCTACTCGCGGAAGGGGGCCGCCGCGGCGCAAAAGAGCGCTGAACTCGTCGAACTCTACGCCGATGACGAAAAGCCGTCCGCTCCGGCACGGACCCCGTCCGTTTCGGTTCCCCGTTCGCCGCTGGCGGCGGCGCGGGCAGCGCAGCCGAACCAGCCGAAGATCGTCGACGATGAGCTGTTGAGCGAACTGAGCCATCCCGTCCCGCGTCCGGGCCTTTCAAACAGCGAGCATTCGCCGGGCCGTGACCCGTCTGCCGCTTCCCCGTCCGCTGTGTATTCCTATTTCGATGATTCGGACTTTCCTCCCGCCGACCTGCCGCTCTCTTCCGCATCGGCCGCGGAGGAGAGCGGTTCGGACCGCTCCGCCGAAACCCCTTCTCCGTCCGAAACGCCGCAGGTAAATGTTTCGGCAAGCGAAGTTTCGCAGGTTGCGCCTCCCGCTCCCGCCTCGTCACCGCGTGAAGAGACGCCTGAACCGCCTTTGGACGCTCCCTTGCCGACCGCGGGGACGGGAACCGGCGAGTTCGCCGACCTTGAAACATTCGACGCGCCCGCTGAACAGCTTTCGGAGCCGTCCGGCGGATTTCAGTCGTTCGCCGAGGGAATCACATCCGACTGGCTGAACCGGCCGGCCGAGACGCCCGCGCTTCCCGAAACGCCGCGCACGGAGAGCCTGGCAGGCGGAGAGCCCCCGGCCGCTCCGCTTCCGGGTGAGGAGACGGCTGAAACGCCTTCGGAGACGCCGCTGCCGACCGCCGCCGGAAACGGCGAATTCGCCGATCTTGAAACACTTGAAACATTCGACGCGCCCGCCGAACTGCCCGCTCCGGCCGAAAGCGCCGCCGCTGCGGGGCCTGCTGATGCGGCTCTTCCCGCCGCGGAACCCGCGCCGCGGTTCGACAGCGGCTTTACTGTCTCGGACGGGACCGGCACCCCCGCCGAAACGGCATCGGCGCCCGGCAGCCCACCGCTGCCGGCGGAAACGGGATCGGAAGCGGACGTTCCTCCGGGGGAGACCGAATTCCCCGAATTTGCGCGGAACGCCTACGAGGCGCTCGAACCTTCCGATGCGGAACTGGCGGACGTCATCGATCGGGAGAAGGGAAAACCGCAGCGGGAACGGAAATCGATCGCCGAGAAGGAAGCGGCCGAACAGGAGCTGAAAGCCGAATATGACGCCTGGCTTGCGAAACAGCGGGCCAGTCAGGAAGCGAAGGCGAAACTGCCCCGTTATCTCCAGCCGCTCGATGATGACCACGCGGTCTTCGAGAGTGAGGATTCCCCCTACGCGCGCGGCAGACAGGACGGTCCCGCCGAGGAGCACAAGTTCGTACGCGAAATTTCGGCGGCCGACCTGAACCTGATGAGCGACGTCTCCTCGAACCGGGAACTGATGGACTGGGAGAAGGAACAGGACGCGCCGGTCGACTGGTCGAAGTATTCCGCCTCGACACTTTACAACAAGTGGCGCGACTACATCGGGATGGGACCGAATGAGAAGGAAGCGCTCGCAATCATGAAGAAGGCGACGCTTGAACTGATGGAATGGGAGAAGACGAAAGATCCGAAAAAACTCCGTCAGGCGGGCGAACTCTACGAGAAGGCGGGAAAGAAGTGGCCCGAATCGATCCTGGAAGAGGACGCGCTCTTCTATGCGGGCGAGTGCTTCTTCTTCGACAAGAATTACACGAAGGCGAAGACCTTCTACAAAGGGCTCCTGGCCAAGTACAGCAACTCGGTCCTCCGGCGCGACGCGATGGA
>ONWH01000065.1 GCA_900321495.1 uncultured Planctomycetota bacterium | reverse complement strand
CTCGTCGGTGAACGCCATGGCGTTCCGTCCGTTTCGGGACGGCATGACGCAGTCGAACATATCGACCCCGCGCCGGATCCCTTCCAGAATATCTTCCGGCCGGCCGACCCCCATTAAATAGCGGGGCTTTTCAGCGGGCATAACGGGGCAGAGCATCTCGAGACAGTCATACATCGCCTGCGGCGGCTCGCCGACGCTCAGCCCGCCGACCGCGTAGCCGTCGAAATCGAGCGCGGCGAGCTCTTCGGCGCAGATCTTGCGCAGATCGTATTCGAGCCCCCCCTGCACGATGGCGAACTGCGTCTGTGTTTCAAGACGGTGCGCGGCCTGCGAGCGTTTCGCCCAGCGGATCGTCCGCGCCATGGCGTCTTCGATCACCCGGCGCGTGTTCGGCAGGCCGACGACATGGTCGAGAACCATTGCGATATCGGAATCGAGGTCTTCCTGAACCTGAACCGACCGTTCCGGCGTGAGCTGGAACCGCGCGCCGTCGATATGCGAACGGAACGCCGCGCCCTCTTCGGTGATTTTCGAGAGCCGTGCCAGTGAAAATATCTGAAATCCGCCGCTGTCGGTCAGCATCGGCTTTTCCCAGCCGGTAAACGTGTGCAGGCCGCCGAGCTCCCTGACGATCTTTTCGCCCGGCCGGAGCATCAGATGATAGGTGTTCCCCAGGACGATCTCGGCGCCGGTCTCCCGAAGCTGGCGCAGCTCGACCCCCTTGACCGTACCGCGGGTACCGACCGGCATGAAGGTCGGCAGCTGCACCGTGCCGCGGCATGTGGTGAACGTGCCGCGCCGCGCCGCCGAGCCGGCGTCGCGGTGAAGGAGCGTGTATCTGAACGGGGTCGGAGTTTCGGGCATAGGCATTAACAGGCGCGCCCCCGCGCGGGGCGCGGCAGGATCACTTCTTCGCGGCTTTCAGGCTTTCGAGCGCCCCCTGATTCGCGGCAAGCTGCGCCTGCAGATCGGCCAGAACGCCCCGTTCCTTTTCGACGACCGCCGGAGGCGCCTTCTCGACGAAACTGCTGCCGAGTTTCGCCTCTTTCGCCTTGACCAGTCCGGCGAGTTTGGCGATTTCCTTTTCCTTCTTGGCGATTTCGGCGTCCAGGTCGATCAGGCCCGCCAGGTCGACGAAGACCTCGGCCTTCCCGGCAACCGCTCCCGCCGAAAGGGCGGGCAGGGGGATGTCGGCGCCCCACGTTTCGCAGACGGCGCCCGCCATCGACTTGAAGTAGGGACGCATCGGACGGAGCAGTTCGGTAACCGACTCGTCGCAGCGGACCGCGCAGCTGATTTCGGTCTTCGGCGGGATGTTCTGCCGGGACCGGACGTCGCGGACCGCGCGGAGGACTTCCTGGAACTGGGTGAACTGTTCGCCGATCGTCGCGGCGAACCGGGCGTCTTTCAGCGCGGGGATCGGAATCTCGTCGAGCGTCGGCCACGGGGCGACCGCCACACTCGGCGCGGCGGCGTGCGGCGTCAGACCCCGCTGCGGGGCGAACGGCGCCAGGCGCTGCCAGACCTCCTCGGTCACGAACGGCACCATCGGGTGGAGCAGGCGCAGGAGGGTGTCAAGCACCGTAACAAGGATCGTCCGAACCGTGTTCTTGGCCTCGGCGTTATCCGAGTCGCCCAGGCGAGCCTTAACCATCTCGAGATAGAACGAGCAGTATTCGTCCCAGGCGAAATCGTAGAGGGTGCGTGCCGCTTCGGAATACTTGAACGATTCGAGCGATTCGGTAACCTGGCGGATAACGACCGCCAGGCGGCTCAGAATCCATTTGTCTTCCAGCAACAGATCGCTTTCGGCGACCGGACGCGGAACGAATCCGTCGAGAGAGAGCATCACGAAACGGGACGCGTTCCAGAGCTTGTTGCAGAAGTTGCGCGCCGCGTCGAATCGTTCGCCGACGATCGGGCCGGGCGGGAGCGCCTTGTCGGCCTCGGTTTCCGCCCACTGGGTTTTGAACTCCTTGCCGCATTTCGGACAGGCGATTTTCGGCAGAATCCGGTTCTTCTTCGTCTGTTCGATGATCGCGCCGCACGAGGGGCACTCGAAATCCAGTCCGAGACGCACGTCCTGGCTTTCCGTCGTCAGATACGCGATTGCGAATCGGAGCGAGTCGGCGCCGAACTTTTCGATCACGAAGACCGGGTCGATTCCGTTCCCCTTTGACTTCGACATGCCCTCGCCGTACTTGTCGAGGATTTTCGGGTGAATGAAGACGTCGGGGAACGGCTTGCTGCCGGTGTTGTAGTAACCCGCCAGAACCATGCGCGCCACCCAGAGGGTGATGATGTCGCGGCTGGTAATGAGCAGATTCGTCGGATAGTAATATTCGAATTCGGGGGTCCTGTCAGGCCATCCGAAGACCGAGTGGGGCCAGAGCGCCGAGCTGAACCAGGTGTCGAGCACGTCTTCTTCGCGGCGCAGTTCGTGACCCGGAACCGCGTCGGCGGCCAGGTCGGCCTCCTGCGAGCAGATCCACCACTCGTGTTTTTCTTCGTCGTAACGCCAAACCACATCGCTGCGGCCGGCGAATGCGGCAGCGAGCTCTTCCTCGCCGGCGTCTTTGCAGTACCAGACCGGAATCTGATGCCCCCACCAGAGCTGGCGGCCGATCGGCCAGTCCCGCTTTTCGCTCAGCCAGTCGAGGTACCCTTTGGCGTAGCGGGACGGCGTGATGCGGACCGAACCGCTTTCAACGGCGTCCATCGCCGTCTGAGCCAGATCGGTCATCTTGACGAACCACTGATCGTTCAGATACGGCTCGATGGCGGTCTTCGACCGGTCGGACATTGAAATTTCGATGACGCGGTCTTCGACCTTTTCGAGAACGCCTTCCTTTTCGAGGTCGGCCAGAACCGCCTCGCGCACCTTTTTGATCGCCATTCCCGCGTAGGGACCGGCGTTTTCGTTGTAGGTGCCGTCGCGGTTCAGGAGATTGATCATCGGCAGGTTCTGACGCTTGCCGACTTCGTAGTCGTTCGGGTCATGCGCAGGGGTGATCTTGACGCAGCCGGTGCCGAGTTCCGGTTTCGCCCACACATCGCGCACCAGCGGGATTTCGCGTCCGACCAGCGGCAGGCGCACCCGACGGCCGTCGGCCGCCATTTCGGCGAGCTTGATCAGGCGGGGCAGGAGACTCTCCCGGCGGCCGCGGAGCGCGTCGAGCGCGGCCTGATGCTCGGCCTTTTCTTTTT
Organism: uncultured Planctomycetota bacterium; assembly: GCA_900321495.1. Lineage (GTDB taxonomy): Bacteria > Planctomycetota > Planctomycetia > Pirellulales > Thermoguttaceae > RUG695. The sequence goes on along the minus strand of ONWH01000065.1, from coordinate 4,409 downwards.
CGGGACCGGAGGCGATCTTTTCGGCCAGTTCGGCTTCGATCCGGTCGAACTCCCCGGCCGGGTCGGGATGGACCGCCACGGCGGTATCGCCGAGCATCGTTTCAGGGCGCGTGGTGGCGATGGTGACGAACTCCGGTTCTCCCGGTTTCGGGTCGATCACCGGGTAATTGAAATACCAGAAATGGCCGTCGAGCGATTCGTGGAAAACTTCGTCGTCGCTCACGGCGGTCTGAAGGTGCGTGTCCCAGTTGACCAGGCGTTTGCCGCGGTAGATCAGGCCGTCCGAAAACAGCTTGAAGAAAAAGTGGCGCACCGCCTTGGCGCAGACCGGATCGAGCGTGAACCGGGTTCGGGTCCAGTCGCAGCTGCACCCCATCGCTTTGAGCTGGCTTAATATCCGCTGCTGATACTGATCTTTCCACGCCCAGATTCTCTGAACGAGGGCTTCGCGGCCGATGTCGTGCCGCGTCTTTTTTTCCCGCTCGAAGAGACGCTTTTCGACGATGGCCTGTGTGGAGATTCCCGCATGGTCGACGCCGGGGACCCAGAGGGTCTCGAACCCCTGCATCCGTTTCATTCGGATCATGATATCCTGCAGCGTGTTGTTCAGCGCATGGCCCAGGTGGAGCGCGCCGGTCACGTTCGGCGGCGGGATGACGATCGAATACGGCTTCTTTTCCGGATTGGGGGAACTGTGAAAGAAACCTTTCTCTTCCCAATATTTCGACCAGCGTTCCTGTGCGGCGAGATGGTCGTACTGTTTCGGCAGTTCATCAAAAAGATTCTGGGATGTCGTCATTTCTAAACTCGTTTAGCGGTTGCTGTCAGATGATTCTCCCCGGGTACAGAAGGCCTCTGGCCGGAGAAAAGAGACTCTTAGAATATTGTAATCCGCAATCGGGGAAAAGAAAGGGGGCGCGGGCCGCGCCGGGACAGCCGGAGCCCCGGCGTCCGCACAACGGAACCGCTGCCGGCGGGCGCTGACGGCGGGAGGAAAACCGCCGGCCGGTGCTGTCTGAGATCAAAATATCCCGTCCGAAACCGAAGCCCGCCGACGGTCTCGCTGAATCTGCGCCGGGCTAAACCGCCCGTTCCGGCCCGGGACCGAAACGCTTTTCAATCAGACGGAAGAGCTCGGTCGCCATCGATTCTTTTGTGCCGGACAGGGACGCGAGGATTTCGCCGTCGGGCGCGAGAATCTGGAGATGCGAGGCGCTGGCGCCGATTGCCGACTGGTTGTTGACCAGGATCAGATCGCCGTTTTTGCGCCGGAGTTTTTCGAGCGCGTGCGCGCGGGCGTTTTCCGTTTCCAGAGCGAAAGGGATCAGCCACTGGCCGGGCCGCTTGATCGCGCCGAGCGACGCGATGATATCGGGCGTTTCGCGCAGTTCGAGCGAAAAGACCCCGACACCGCCGCCGCGGGTGAGCGACTCTTTCGACAGTTTCGACGCGGCGCGAACGGCCGGCTGGTAATCGCACGGCGCCGCCGCGCCGATCGCGCCGGTCATTTTCGGAAAGATGTCGCGGGCGGCGCGGTACATCTCTTCGGTCGTAACGACCGGAACGACGCGCGCGGCTTTCGGATATTCGACTTCGACCGGGCCGGAAACGATTACCGCATCGTAACCGGCGGCCAGCGCCGCTTCGGCCAGCGCCCGGCCCATCCGGCCGCTCGAGGCGTTTGAAATGTAGCGGACCGGATCCAGGTATTCACGGGTCGGCCCGGAAGTGATCAGAATCGATTTTTTGTTTTCCACGTTCAGTTTCCCAATGACTGAAGCGGCGCGGGGATCCGGCCGCCGAACTGTACAAACTCTTCGCTCACCCCGACGTTCCGGACTTCCAGAACGGGGGAATGCCCGAACAGACCGCCGAAATTGACCTTATCGCCCGCTTTCGCCCCGGGAACGGGAACGAGCCGGGCGGCGGTCGTCTTGTTGTTGATCACGCCGATCGCCATTTCATCGGCGATGATCGCGGCGATTGTCGCCGGCGGGGTATCGCCGGGAATCAGGATCATATCGAGCCCGACGCTGCAGACGCTCGTCATCGCCTCGAGTTTTTCAAGCACAAGATGTTTCTGTTCCACCGCGTCGGCCAGGGCCGCGTCTTCCGAAACCGGAATGAACGCGCCGCTCAGCCCGCCGACCGAACTCGACGCGAAAAGGCCGCCTTTTTTTACCGCGTCGTTGAGCATCGCGATTGCCGCGGTCGATCCGGGCGCGCCGATCCGCGCCAGGCCGAGCGTTTTGAGAATCTCGCCGATACTGTCGCCGACCGTCGGGGTCGGCGCCAGCGAAAGGTCGACGATCCCGAACGGGATCCCGAGCGTCTCGGCGACTTCCCGGCCGATCAGCTCTCCGACCCTCGTGACGCGGAAACTCGAAAGCTTGATCTCTTCGGCCAGGTCGGTCAGGGTGAGCTTTTTCCCCTGTTCCCGTGCCGAGGCGATCCGCCGCTTGAGAGCCGAGTCGACCACACCGGGACCCGAAACGCCGATATTGACCGTGACCTCCGGTTCCCCCGCCCCCATATAGGCGCCCGCCATGAACGGGTTATCTTCCGGAATATTGGCGAAGACGACCAGCTTGGCGGCGGCGAATCCGCGGTTGGCCGCGTCGGCCTGCGCCACGGCGGGAATGATCTCGCCCAGCGCGCGGAGCGCGTCCATGTTGATCCCCGCCTTGCGCGAGGCGGCGTTGACCGAGGCGCAGACCCGTTCGGTTTGCGAGAGGACGTCGGGCAGCGCGTCGAGCAGGACGCGGTCGCCGGCCGAGATCCCCTTCTGAACCAGCGCGGTGAACCCGCCGACCAGGTCGACCCGGCATTCTTTCGCCGCCAGGTCGAGGCATTTGGCCAGTTCCAGAGCGCAGGGAACCCCATGCCCGGCCAAAAGGTTCGAAGCGGGCGAGATGGCGATCCGCTTGTTCGTGACCGGGATCCCGTATTTGGCGCCGACCGTGTCGCAGATTTCGACCAGGCGTCCGGCGTAGCGGAGAATCTTGTTGTGTACCTTCTTTACCAGCTGGTCAGGATTCGATCCGGCGCAGTCGTTCAGGTTCAGGGCGAGGGTTACCGCGCGCACATCGAGATGCTCGGCGTGCAGCATGCGGATCGTCGAAAGGACTTCATCGGTACGGAGCATAGGGGACGGACCTTTGGATTACGGTTTGCGGAGTTGGTTGGTGGCGACGAAAATGTTTTTATGCTGAAGTTTCACAGTGAACCCGTATTCGGACGCGATATCTTCCAAATCGAGCAGGAGAGTCCGCGGATCGTCTTTCGGATCGACTTCGACCTGACCGATCAGGGTGAACCCGTCTTTTCCGTCTTTTTCGCAGTAGAGCTCGGTAATATTGACCCCTTTATCGGCCAGGGCGCGGCTCAGAACCCGCACCACCCCGGGCCGGTCTTTCCCGAACGCGGTCAGCATGAAGATGCTCGATTCGGGAACCGGGCGGACCGGCAGGGAGCTGGTTCGGGAACAGAATATCCTGCACCCTTCCACGCCGTTCTCTTTGAGGAGTTCGGCGGCCAGCGCGTCCGGCTCAAAGTCGGTGCTGAAACGGAGTGTCATCATCAGGGTGAAAAAGCCGCTCAGAACCGCCTGACTGCACGACTCGATATTTCCGCCGAGCCGAAGGATCCCTTCACTCAGCCCGGCGACGATTCCGGGCTTGTCCCCGGCGATCACGCTCAGCACATATCCGAAAGAGGGGGTGTCGGTTTTGGTTGTCATCGGAAGACTCGTCTTTCTCCTGGTAGGGCGCGGGTTACTGGCTGATATGAAAGAGGAGAACGTCCCCTTCCTGAACGACGTAATCCTTATGTTCGCGGTGATTGAGCCCCTGCGCCTTGACCTCCCGTTCGCTTCCCAGACGGACCAGGTCGTCGCAGGCGACGACTTCGGCACGGATAAACTTCTTGATGAAGTCGGTGTGAATGCATCCCGCCGCCTCGATGGCGGTGCCGTTTTTCCGCATCAGCCACGTCCGGACCTCCTTTTCGCCGGCGGTCAGGAAGACCATCTGGCCGGAGAAATCCATCAGCATGCGGATGAACTTTTCGCGGCTGGTTGAAGGGATTCCCATCTCATCGAGGAACTCCTGCCGCTCTTCGGGAGCCATCTGGGCCAGCTCGACTTCCAGACCGACCGAGACGGCGCGGACCGGGACATCGTCGGTCGAGAACTTTTCGTACGCCGCATGGTCGGTTTCGTCGTCGCCGGTATTGACCAGGATCATCCGGTTCTTTTCGGTCAGGAACCGGAACGAGCGGGTCGCCTTGTACTCTTCGGCGGTCATCTGGTCGGCCTTTACCGGATGCCCCTCTTCCAAACCGGTCCTGATTTTCTGAAGAATCGCCTCTTCGACGGCGAGCTTGTCGAGCTGGTCTTTCGGCAGATGGCG
>ONWH01000079.1 GCA_900321495.1 uncultured Planctomycetota bacterium | reverse complement strand
GTTCATTCAGGCAGGAGGCGGGGAGGGGAGCCGTCCGCCCAAAGGAAAGTTCCCGTTACCGTTGAGGAATCGCCGCAGTCATTTGCCTTCCGCGGCATTCCGTTTATAATGCGGATACCGAAAGAAATCCTGCTCAAATAACGTCCGGGTCAGGACTCCCGTCACCATCCCTTTTGACCCCTTTAAAATCTCACGGATAGGATTTCTTTGCGATTAACTTCACACTTCAATAACAGCATCTTTCCCAGCGAGTCGCCATGAAAATCACCTGCAACCGTGAAAATTTTACCGCAAAGTTCAACCTGGCCGCCGCCTATGTGGCCGCGCGCGAATTGAAGACCGCCCTCGAGAACGTCAAAATGGACGTGAAGTCTGGCCGCGTGGTCTTCTCCGCCACCGATACCGAAACTTCGGTTCGGGTCGTCTTGAAAGATGTTGAAATCGCCTCGGAGGGGGAAGTGATTCTTCCTCCTCGTCTGATGAAGGAGATCCTGCAGTCGGCGAAGTCCGAAAGTATCGCATTGGAACTGAAAGACGGCGTCATCAGAATTAGTGCCGGCCAGCTGCTTTATGAGATTCCGGCCCTTGACCCCGGTGATTTTCCGGAAATCCCTCCGTTTACCGGCGAAGCATACCACGAAGTCATCGGGTCCGATCTCCAAAAGAGTATCAGCCGAACATCTTTCCCAGCCGATACGGAGAACAACAAGTACGTTTTAAGCGGCGTCCTCTTTGAACTGGCCGACGGAAGAATCGATACGGTCTCCACCGACGGGCGGCGGCTGGCCTGTCAGCAGGTAAAGGCGGTCTCGCACGGCGGTCATTCGGCCGAAGGCTCCGCGGTCGTTCCTTTAAAAGCGCTTGCCGCCGTCGAAAAGGCGATCAGCGAAGCCGGCGCCGGCACGTCGATCAAAATCGCCGCCGAAGGGGGAAATATCACCTTTGCCGCCGCCAACGGTGAAATCACGATCACCTCGCAAACGGTCGACGGCCGATTCCCCGCATGGCGTAAGATCATTCCCGACAAGACCGGCCGCGTTAGGGCCGACGTTCCGTTACGCGAGTTCCAGGCCGCCGTTCAGTCTCTGAAAGGCATGACGACCAAAAAGCAGCCGGGTCTTTTACTCGATTTCAAGCCCGGCATCCTTGAAATTTCGGCAGGCGGAAACACCGACGGAAAGTCCGCACGTGCCATTCCGATTGCCTATGACCAGAAAGAGATCACAACGAAACTCGACCCGAATTACCTGGTCGATTTCCTCGCTTGCATTTCCGGCGGGACCCGCCTTTCAATCTGCCTGAAAGAGAACAGTTCCGTCCTCTTTGAAATTCCGCAGGACAGCACCTACGCCTACGTCTTAATGCCGCTCGCCTGACAAGGAAAAAACCATAACGTCAAGTGTGGGGACGGGGCCGCTTTTGATGTCCGCGTCTCCGGCGTTTGGAATGGCAAGTGCCCTCGCCGCCGAATAACCGGGCCGCGCCGCCGGGCAAGGAGAAGGAACCCGACAGCGCCGGCTCCGGTTTGGAGCAGACAGCGAAAGGAGAAGGAAAAACGCCGTCCGCTCCGTTACTCCTCAGGACTCGTCCGGCCTTCGGAGATTCACCGCCGCCGATTCAGCCGTTCGCCCCTTTTTCGAGACCGTCCAGAAACTCTTCGAGCAGATCGCCGACCAGCAGATAGGTCAGGGGCTCGTTTTCCGTAATGTCCGTCACGTTTGGGATGATCAGCCGGTACGGGGATTCCTCTTCACTCCAGAAAAATCTGATGCTGACACTGAGCCCATTCTGATCGCACTCAAACTTTTCGCTGCGTGCGGAGTGAAGGTAGATATTGTCGGCCAGTCCGAACAGAAGCCTGTCGTAATATTTCCTAAGGTCCGCTGCGAGCGACCGGCAGAGTTTCATGCCGAACGAAGCGCCGTGTTCCCTTTTTATCGAAAGGAGGGAACGGGAAATTCCCGGTATCCTCTCAGCGTCGGCCGGGTCGAAGACCGTATCCAGCAGGGATCTGTCGTAGTGCCATACCTTTTCGACGATGAAACCGCTTTCGGACAGCAGCATTTCATCGGTGTCCGGACTTGTAAGACTTCCGGGCAGATCGGGAATGTCAAGGCTTTCCGTCGGCGATCCGCCGGGCCCGTCATCGTCAATGTCGTCATCGTCGTCTGATTCGTCTTCGCCGAACCGGTCTTTATCCGTTCCGCGGAGGAAAATGGGATTGATATCCATGTCGCCGAAATCGCCATTCTCGTCTTCATTCTCGTCTTCGAAGTCATCCTCTTCGAAATCGTCCTGTTTTCGTCTCTTCATGATGTCTTCCTTTCCTTTGTGTATGTTGTGCAAGCGGTTTCAGTGCCCGCCGCCGCCTTTCTTTTCGTATCCGTTGGACCTGCGTCGGCGGACCGCACAATGGTCTTCTTTGGTTAACGCGGCATGCAAGAGCCGGGACCGGGCTGTCACACACCGGTTCCCCCTTGCGTGCCGGCTCTTAAAGTCAGTAACGGATAATCTTAACGGAATCCGGAATCTCCGTCCTGGATAGGTTGAGCTTTTTCGGAGCGTAAACTGCTCTGAGTGAAGAACACTCCGCGAAGGCCCCATCGCCGATTGTCTCGACGGAGCCGGGAATGGTGACCTGCGTCAGTGAAGAACACCCCGCGAAAGCCCCATCACCGATTTTCGCGACGGAGTCGGGTATGTTGACCTGTGCGAGTGAAGAACACCCCGCGAAGGCCTTTTCGCCGATTTTCGTGACAGTATCGGGTATGTTGACCTGTGCGAGTGAAGAACACCCCGCGAAGGCCTTTTCGCCGATCATCTCGACGGAATCGGGAATATTGACCTGTGTGAGCGAGGTACACCCTGCGAAGGCCTTTTCGCCGATTTCCGTGACAGAGTGGGGTATGTTGACCTGTGCGAGTGAGGAACACCGTACGAAGGCCTTTTCGCCGATCATCTCGACG
>ONWH01000084.1 GCA_900321495.1 uncultured Planctomycetota bacterium | reverse complement strand
GATGCTCGACGTCAGCGCGGTTCAGGCGCAGAGCAGTTTAGAAGACGTTAAAGAGACCGCCGCCGTGGCGAAGAAGTTCAACTGCATCTGCGCGTTTTCGCTTCCTTCGTTCACTCCCGTTCTGGCCGAAGAGCTGAAGGCGGACGGCCGGCGGAAGGTTCTTCTGGGGGGCGTGGTCGGGTTCCCGTCCGGCGGCGACTCGACCGCGTCGAAGGTCGCGCAGGCGAAAGAACTCGTCGCGCTCGGCTGCGATGAAATCGACATGGTCATGAACGTCGGCAAGATGCGCAGCGGCCTGGTGAAGGAGGTCGCCGCCGATATCGCCGCGGTGAAAGAGGTTATGGGGGATATGCCCCTGAAAGTGATTCTCGAATGCCATCATCTGACGGACGCGCAGATCGCCGAAGCTTCGGTGATCGCCGTCGACGCCGGCGCGGCGTGGGTGAAAACGGGGACCGGATGGGCGCCGACCGGCGCGACCCTTGAGAACGTCAAGATAATGAAGGACGCCGTCGGCGACCGTGCGCGGGTCAAAGCGGCGGGCGGGGTCCGCTCCCTCGAAACGATCGAAAAGATGGTCGATCTCGGCGTCGAACGGTTCGGAATCGGCTGCGGCACGGTCAAAAAGCTCTTCGAGGCGTTCTGAAAAAGATTCCGTCCGGTATTCCGGGAAACAAAAAAAGAGAGGGGAACGGCCCCTCTCTTTTTTTTGTTTCGGCCCTGCGCGGCGCCTGAGCCGGATTACGCCTGCTCGGCGCGGATTTCGGCGGCGGCGCGGACCAGGTTTTTCAGGCTCGCCGCCGTTTCGGCCTCGCCGCGGGTCTTCAGGCCGCAGTCGGGATTAACCCAGAGATTCTCGGCGGGGATCCTCTGAAGCATCTGACGGAGCGCCGCCTTGATCTCTTCGACGCTCGGAACGCGGGGCGAGTGGATGTCGTAGACGCCCGGCCCGACTTCGGTCTCGAAGTTGTTCTCTTTGAGGGAGTCCAGAATGCTCAGCTGCGAGCGGGACGCCTCGAAGGTGATCACGTCGGCGTCCATCGCGTCGATCGCGGGGATGATGTCCTCGAACTCGCTGTAGCACATGTGGGTGTGAATCTGCGTCTCGGGCCTGACCAGCGCGCTGGCAAGACGGAACGCGGGGATCGCGAAATCGAGGTAATCGGTGTACCAGTCGGCGCGGCGGAGCGGAAGCTTTTCGCGCAGCGCGGCTTCGTCGATCTGGATGATCCGCACGCCCGCCTTTTCCAGGTCGCAGACCTCGTCCTGAAGGGCGAGCGCCAGCTGGAGGATCGTCTCCTTGATCGGGACGTCTTCACGCGGGAACGACCAGTTCAGGATCGTGACCGGACCGGTGAGCATCCCCTTGACGTCCTTTTCGGTGAGCGAGTTGGCGTAGGTGATATACGGAACGGTGAACGCCTTTTCGCGGCTGACGTCGCCGAAGACGATCGGCGGCTTCACACCGCGGGTCCCGTAGGACTGCACCCAGCCGTTTTCGGTGAAGACGAATCCGGCGAAATTCTCGCCGAAATACTCGACCATGTCGTTCCGTTCAAATTCGCCGTGCACCAGCACGTCCAGGCCGATCTCCTCCTGAAGGGCGATGCAGTCTCTGATGAACGACTGGACTCCGGCGTCGTATTCCGCCTTGGTGATCTCCCCCTTGCGGAACCGCGAACGGTTCTGCTTGACCGCGGCGGTCTGCGGGAAGGAGCCGATCGTCGTGGTCGGGAAGAGCTTCTGGCCGAGAACCTTCCGCTGAAGCGCCTGGCGTTCGGGCCGGGGTGTGCCGCGGCGGAAGTCTTTTTCGGTCAGCGCCCTGACCCGGTCCTGCACCGCCGGGTTGATCCGCAGCGCGGTTTCCTCGAAGAGTTTGCGGTTGGCGAGATAGGCGGGGTCGGAGGCGTAATCGGCCTTGTCGGCCAGCGCCGCCAGCTCGGCCAGTTCGGCGAGCTTTTCGTAGGCGAACGCCAGATGCCGGGTGACCTCGGCGGGAAGCTTCGTCTCGTTCTTTGTGGTGTACGGCACCAGAAGGAGCGAGCAGGATGTCGAAAGGACGACGTTCCTGGCCGACTGCCGGATCGCGGCGAGGAGCCCGAGCTTTTGGGCGTAGTCGGTGCGCCAGATGTTCTTCCCGTTCACCAGGCCGGCGAAAAGGACTTTGTCTTCCGGAAAACCGTTTTCTTTCAGGAGAGCGAGCGTCTGTTTCCCCTCGACGAAATCGAGCCCGATTCCGTCCAGCGGCAGGGCGAGGAGCTCCTTGTAGCAGTCGCGCACGTCGCCGAAATAGGTCTGGAGAAGAACGCGGTTCTGTTTCGCGGCGAGCAGGCTGGCGTAGATCTCTTTGAAGAGCGCGATATCCTCGGCAGTCATGTCCTTGACCAGCTGCGGCTCGTCGATCTGAATCCAGCCGTCGTGGACCTTCGCGATCTCGGCGAAGAGCTGCCGATAGACTTCCAGAAGCGCGGGCACGTAGTCGGCCAGCCGTTTCGTCCCCTTGTAGCGCGCCAGCTTCAGGAAGGTGAAAGGCCCGATCAGGGTCGGCCGCGCGGCGACGCCGTTTTCCTTCGCCAGAAGGATCGTCGCTTTGAGTTCGTCGAAATGGAGCGCGAAGGCGGTGTCGTCGTCGAGTTCCGGGACGATGTAGTGGTAGTTCGTGTTGAACCACTTCTTCATCGTGAGCGCCTTGACGTCGCCCTTTTCGCCCTGATAGCCGCGCGCGGCGGCGAAATAGGTGTCGAGCCGGTCGAGACCCGGCGCCTGATAGCGCGCCGGAACCGCGCCGAGGAGGAAAGCGGTGTCGAGAACCTGGTCGTAGAACGAAAAGTCGCCGACCGGGATCTGCGAAAGGCCGGCGCCCTTTTCGACGTTCCACTGCTCGAGCGTCTGCGCCTTGACCCGATCGAGGAGTTCCTCTTTCGTAATTTCCCCTTTCCAATAGCTTTCGGTGGCCCGTTTCAGCTGGCGAAACTCTCCGATACGCGGAAACCCGACGATTGTATATTCCATAAGTGCTCCTCTCCTTTCGGAAAATCCCCGGCGCTCTGCGGCCGGGATAAACTGTTGGTTACGAAAAAATCATTGTAAAACGATAGGTTTACCTGTCAATGGGAAGCGGCCCGAAACGGTTTCCGGGTCCCTTCGGCTGTTCATCACGCCTCTTCGATCTCCCGGACCAGAGAAAGAATCTCGCCGGCGGTTTCCAGTTCGCGCAGACGCGGGAGGAAATCGGGATGCTTCAGGAGCTTTCCGATCCCCGCCAGGGTCCGCAGGTGGGTTTTGTCGTCGATCGCGCCGATCAGGAAGAAGATGTCGGTCAGGTTGTTGAAGCCGCCTCCGAACGGCACCCCGCGGAGCGAGACGCCCATGATGACGAACGAGTCGCCGATGTTGTTCGGCATCGGGCGGCGGGGGTGGAGGAGCGCCGCGCCGTTGTCCATCGCGGTCGACATCATCTCTTCGCGGCGCCGGAGCGCCTCGATCATCGTGTCGGGATCCCAGATCAGGCCGCGGTCGGCTCCGAACTTCGCCAGCTCGCGGATCACCGAGTCGCGCGTTTTGGCCGGAAACGGGATCATGACCCCGCCCCGCTCGAGAAGTTCGGCGATCGACGGCTCTTCGTCGGTCTCCTGCGGGACGTTTTCGGCGAGTTCCTCGATGTGGTCGAGGTGGTCTTCCGCCTTGGCGTCGGTCAGGTTCTTCTCGAACCAGAGGACCATGTCCGCCTTCGAGAAGAGCCATTTTCCCTGCACCTTGTGACCCGCCAGTTCGCCGTTTTCGGCGAGCTTCACGACTTTCTTTTCCGGAATGTGGAGGATGCGCGCCGCGTCGGCCGCCGAAAATTCCCTTTTTTCCATCGGTCTGTTCTCTGTTTTTGCCTTCCGCGCCGGACGGTCAGCGGATCTGTCCGGCGAGCCACTCCTCGTAGGGGGCGGAGATGCCGTCGAGCGGAACCGCCACGATCTGCGGCACTTCGTACGAATGTTCGGACTCGATCAGCGCCGAAACCTCGTCGAAGAGGCAGGTGCGCGTCTTGACCGAAAGGAGCCACTCCTCCTCTTCGCGGACCTCGCCCTTCCAGCGGTAAACGCTCGTGATCGGGCCGCTGATCTGCGAACAGGCGGCAAGCCATTTGCCGACCAGAAGCCGGCCGAGCCGCGCCGCCTCGTCGCGGGTGGCGCACGTCACGTGAATTTCGGAAAATTCGCTCATGAAAATCTCCTTCGATTCGTTCCTCTCCGCACGGGGCGTTCCCCTTCCGGGGGGGCCGGTACGGAGGACGGAGCCTATGCCGTCCGCGCCATTATAACATATTGGGCCGCATCGGGAAGAAGCCGCGCGCTGTCCTTGTCGGTTTACCCCCCTTTTGATATAATGGCGAGTGTTTTTTTATTCTCCGCCCCTCTGCCGGAGGGCGGGTTTCAGCATTTCAGAGAAAGTTCAGGGGAGAGCAATGGCACAGGCGCAGGAGGGTGACCGGTTCGAAAAGAAAGAAGAAAACAGCGCGCCGCGCGAAAAACAGCTTCATTTCATTGAACAGATCATCGCCGACGACGAAAAGTCCGGGAAGTTCGGCGGTCGCGTTCACACCCGGTTCCCCCCGGAACCGAACGGCTATCTCCACATCGGGCATGCGAAGTCGATCTGCCTGAACTACGCCATGGCGACCGAAAACAACGGCCTGTTCAACCTCCGCTTCGACGACACCAATCCCGCGAAGGAGGAGACCGAATATGTCGAGTCGATCCTGACCGACGTCCGCTGGCTCGGCGCCGACTGGCAGGACCGGCTCTGTTTCGCGAGCGACTACTTCCAGCAGATGTACGATTACGCGGTCGATCTGATCAAAAAGGGGAAAGCCTACGTCTGCGATATGACCGCCGAAGAGATGAGCGCCGCGCGCGGCACCGCGACCGAGCCGGGAACCCCCAGCCCCTGGCGCGACCGCACGGTCGAGGAAAACCTCGACCTCTTCGCCCGGATGAAGGCCGGCGAGTTTCCCGACGGCTCGAAGACGCTCCGGGCGAAGATCGACATGGCCTCGCCCAACTTCAATATGCGCGACCCGGTCATGTACCGGATCGTGCACGCCGAACATCACCGGACCGGCAGCGCCTGGAAAATCTACCCGATGTACGACTGGGCGCACGGCCTGGAAGATTCGATCGAAGGGATCACCCACTCGATCTGCACCCTCGAGTTCGAAAATCACCGGCCCCTCTACGACTGGTTCCTCGACCAGCTCGGGGTCTATCATCCGCAGCAGATCGAGTTCGCCCGGCTCAACCTCACCTACACCGTGATGAGCAAGCGGAAGCTCCTGGAACTGGTCAAGGGCGGCTACGTTTCGGGGTGGGACGACCCGCGGATGCCGACCATCTGCGGCCTCCGCCGGCGCGGCTATACGCCGGAATCGGTCCGCGCCTTCTGCAGGGCGATCGGCGTGGCGAAGTTCAACAGCACGATCGACGTCACCGTGCTCGAAAACGCCGTGCGCGAAGACCTCAACAGGACCGCGCTCCGCCGGATGGGGGTTCTCCGTCCGCTCAAACTCGTGATCGACAACTACCCGGAAGGGGAAACCGAATGGCTCGACGCGGTCAACAACCCCGAAAATCCCGCCGACGGCGTGCGGAAAGTCCCCTTCTCGAAAGTCCTGTATATCGAACAGGAAGACTTCATGGAAGACGCGCCGAAGAAATATTTCCGGCTCACCCCGGGCCGGGAGGTCCGGCTGCGCTACGCGTATTTCGTCACGTGCGACTCGTGCGTCAAGGATGAGGAGGGGCGCGTGACCGAAGTCCACTGCCACTACGATCCGGCGACGCGCGGCGGCGACGCCCCCGACGGGCGGAAGGTCCGCGGCACGATCCACTGGGTCAGCGCCGAACACGCGCGCGACGCCCAGGTTCGCCTCTATGACCGGCTCTTTTCGGTCGAGAATCCCGACAGCGCGTCGAATCCGCTCGACTACAAGGAGTACCTCAATCCCGAATCGCTGGAGGTCATCGCCCATGCCAAGGTCGAGCCGGCTCTGGCCGACGGGGCGGCGCCGGGAAGCGCGCACTACCAGTTCGAACGGATCGGCTACTTCTATCCCGATACCGAATCAACCGCCGGGAATCCCGTCTTCAACCGGACCGTTTCGCTCAAGGACACCTGGGCGAAGGTCGCGCAGAAGGGATGACCTTTCTTCATACAACACCCTAACCTTCATTTACGACAAACCGCCGGCGCCTCCCGGCCGGCTCCGCAACACAGGTAACCGCAATGAAAGCCAACGAACTTCGTGAAAAGTACCTTACCTTCTTTGAATCCAAAGGGTGCGTGCGCCGCCCGAGCGACGTGCTCGTCCCCCGCTGGGACCCGTCGGTCCTCTTCACCCCCGCCGGGATGAACCAGTTCAAGGACCATTTCCTCGGCCGGTGCCATCTCGACTTTACCCGCGCGACGACCTGCCAGAAATGCCTGCGGACCGGCGATATCGACAACGTCGGCCGAACGGCGTATCACCACACCTTCTTCGAAATGCTCGGCAATTTCAGTTTCGGCGACTATTTCAAACGCGAGGCGATTCACTGGGCGTGGGAATTCCTCACCGAAAAGAAATGGCTCGGGCTCCCCCCCGAAACGCTTTCGGCGACGGTCTATAAAGACGACGCCGAGGCCGCGGAAATCTGGCTCAACGAAATCAAGCTTCCCGCCGACCGCCTGCAATACCTCGACGAGGATGAAAACTTCTGGCCCGCCAGCGCCCCTTCGGAAGGGCCTGACGGCGTCTGCGGCCCGTGCAGCGAGATCTACTATCACACGCCGCTGGGCGAGGTCGAAATCTGGAACCTCGTCTTCACGCAGTTCAACCGCGTCGGGAATCCGCCGGACAACCTTGAACCGCTCCCGAGCAAGAACATCGATACCGGCATGGGGCTCGAACGGACCGCCGCCGCGCTTCAGGGGGTCGCGACGAACTTCCATATCGACATTTTGAAACCGCTCGTCCTCGCCGCCGGCGAGGTCTGCGGCGTGAAATACGACGATCAGGATCTGTCGAACGAAAACGGCCGCCGCCTGCGCCGGATTGCCGACCATGTCCGCGCGTGCACCTTCGCGGTTCATGAAAACGTCTATCCCGGCAACAAGGAGGAAAAGTACGTCATCCGCCGCCTGCTGCGCCGCGCCGTTCTCGACGGATTCCAGATGAAGAAAAAGGAACCGTTCCTCTTTGAACTGGTGCCGGCCGTCGCCGAACTGATGAAGGTCCCCTATCCCGAACTGAGCGGAACGATCGAGCGCGTTCAGCAGGTGATCCGCTCTGAAGAGGAGCACTTTCTCGGCACGATCGAAGGGGGGCTGGGCCGGATCGAAAACGTCTTCAATTCGATCTCGTCCGAAGCGGTTGTCCCCGGCAAGGACGCGTTCGAAATGTATCAGACCTACGGGTTCCCCCCGGAACTCTTCGAGACCCTCGCCGCGGAACGCGGGTACGGGTTCGACTGGGACGGGTTCAAGAAAGAGATGGAGCATCACGGCGAACTTTCCGGCCTGACCGAAAAGAACCTCCTGTTCCAGGACGATCCGCTCGAATCGCTCAAAAAGAGTACCGAGCCGCCGGTCTTTCTGGGATACGAGTCCCTCTCGGCGGGGGACGCCAAGGTTCTCGCCGTCCTCAGGGACGGCGAGCCGGCCGAATCGGCGGCCGCGGGGGATCATGGCAAAATCGCGCTGATCCTGGACCGAACCCCCTTCTACGCCGAAAAGGGGGGGCAGGTCGGCGATACCGGCGTGATTTCCAGCGGGAATTTCAGGTTCCGGGTCGACTCGACCGAATACAACGGCGAGTTCCAGGTTCACGCCGGCACGCTCCTCGAGGGGAAAGCGACGGCGGGGGAAATTGTCCTGGCGGAAGTCGACGCGGCCCGCCGCGCGGCGATTTCGCGGGCTCACAGCGCCACCCACCTGATCCACCTGGCGCTCCGAAGCCGGCTCGGCTCGCACGCCGAACAGCAGGGATCGAAAGTCCGGCCCGATGAACTCCATTTCGACTTCACGCATCATCAGGGACTCGACCGTGAAACACTCGACGCGATCGAGGCCGATGTCAACGCGATGATCATGGCCGACCTTCCGGTCACCTGCGACGAGATGCCGATCGACGAGGCGCGGAATGTCGGCGCGATGATGCTCTTCGGCGAGAAGTATCCCGACGTCGTCCGCGTCGTGGTGATGGGGGACTCGAAAGAACTCTGCGGCGGGACCCACCTGACCCGCACCGGCCAGATCGGTCTGTGCAAAATCGTTTCCGACGAATCGGTCTCCGCCGGCACACGCCGTATTACCGCCGTGACAGGCGCCGGGGCGCTGGACCGCGTCCGCAGAATGGAGGCGACGGTTCTTTCGCTCGCCGGACAGCTGAAGGTCAAGGCCGACGATGTCCTGGAGCGGATCAGCGCGCTTCTGGCGGAGCAGAAGAGACTCGCCAAAGAGATCGAAACGCTCAAGCGCCAGAACGGCGTTTCCGCCGACGAGCTGATCGCCGGTGCCGAACAGGTCGGCGCCGTCCGCGCGATCCTGAAAGTCCTGAAAGACCAGGATGCCGGCGCGCTGCGCGACGTGATCGACGCGATCCGCCAGAAATCGAAACAGACCGCGGTTCTCCTGGCGAACGTCGATGAGAAAAACGGGAAGGCGACCCTTTTCGCCGCCTTCTCGAAAGACCTTGTGACCGCGGGGTACAATGCGGTCGACTGGGTCAAGGCGGCGGCGAAAAAGGTTCAGGGAGGGGGAGGCGGCCGGCCCGACCTGGCTCAGGCGGGCGGCAAGAACCCCGCCGGCGCCGAAGACGCTCTCGCCGAGGCGAAAGCCTGGCTCGAAGCGAAGTAAAGCGCGGCGCGGACGCCGAAAGCCCGAAAGCCCCCGCAGGCGGGCTTTCGGGCAATACGCGCGGGAAGCGCTTTCACGCACAAAGAAAAACCGGCTCTTCCGTTTTTCGGAAAAGCCGGTTTTTCTTTACTCGGGTTTCGGAAAGAAAACTCATTCCGCCGGAGCGGCATCCAGAGCCTCTTTGACTTCATCGACCGCTTTGTCGGCGGCGTTGGCGGCATCGGACGCGGCGTCTTTGGCGGCATCAGCGGCTTCGGCGACGGCATCCTGGGCCTTTTCGGCGGCGGCTTCGACATTTTCGGTCACGGCTTCAGCCGCTGTCTGAGCGCTGCTCTGAATATCTTCGGCGGTTTTCTTGCAGCCGACGAGGGCCAGACCGCAGCAGAGAAGAAGGGCAGCGGAAATAACGAAACACTTTTTCATTTTTATTCTCCTTTCAAGGAATGAATCACGGCGGCGCCGCAAAAAGGGGATGCGCCGAAGGGCGCCCCCTCAACAGTAAAGTTACACGGATTATAATGATTTGTCCGCAATATACAATATGAAAACGGGAACAAAACCTTAAAAACACCGCGGATATCTTTTTCTCCGGAAATTTTCGGTTTGTTTTTGGTAAAATAGCAAGGTTGTAAAATATAGGGAACGTCTTATCGGACCGGCTGAACCGAAATTTCATCAATCTGAACCTGTCCGAACGTACTGAGCGAGAAGGTGAGCGTCATGTCGCCGTCGGTGGCGGCATAGCGGTAGAAGGCGAACCGCTGCCAGCCGTCGGTCTTGTAGAAGCGCTGGGCGAGCGCCGGGCCGCCGTGGCTTTCGTATATCATGAAGCCGTCGCTTCCGCGGGCCAGCGGCTGCTCGATCCGGATCCATCCCTGCACGCAGACCAGTTCGCCGGTGTGAACGCCGGCCGGCGCCGTGACCGTCAGCGGAGGGGTCTCGGTCAGTATCGGAGCGCCGGCCCCGTCGGCGGTGACCGAGAAAGTCAGGCCGAGCGCGCCGCGGTACGCCGCCGTCTGGTCGCGCCGGAGACTGCTCACCACGCCGGGGAAGGGGGAATCGAACCGGTTCCAGTGGCCGTCGTCCCAGTCTTTGGCGGTTTCGATGTTGCCGCCGACCAGACGTTCCTCGCCGGTCAGACGGACGCCGCCGGAGGCAATCTTGCCGTAACACTCGATGTAGGCGGGAAGGGTCGAAAAGGAGATCGAGACGGGAAGAACCGGCAGACACTGATCGAAACGGGTCCCGATCTGCCAGAGGCGGCGTTCGCTCATCCGTATTTCACGCAGGGCGCGCTCGGCCTGGAGATACGCCTCTCCGGTATCGCCGCGGCGCAGTTCGTTTTCGGCAACCGTCAGCGCCTGGCACGCCGCGTCGACTTCGTGGGTCTGGTCGGAGACCGTGACCAGCGGCAGACGGCGCACGTTCGGAATCAGCCCGCGGTCGCTGAGGTCGCCGAGCTGCCCGAGCGTCTCCTGGTAGGTGTCGAGCCGCATCTTGGCAAGACGGATCGCCAGTTCCGCCATGCGGCTGCCGAACGCGGGCGACTTTTCGGCGACAACGCGTGTGTACCAGTTCGACTGCGCCAGGAAGATGAGCGAGTTCATGCTCACCTCGTCGAGCTGCATGTCGATTCCGCCCGCGCGGCGGTGCGAAGGGACCTTGCGCAGGTTGCCCGGCAGGAGGAGGTCGGCGGAATAGCCTTCCCGCGCGGGGGCGACGAACGAGCGGCTGTTCGCCGCCCCCGCGCCGAAGACGAGCTGCGTGTTCGGTTCGGTTGACAGGGGGAGCAGAAGGCTCGTCGCTTTGGTCCGGACGAGTGCCGCCGACACGCCCTCTTTGTTCATGTCGATGACGTCTTCGGGAATGCCGCTGGCGACCCACGCGTCGATCATGAGGAGTTCCAGGTTGATCAGTTCGAGCGCGCAGGCGCGGTATTGCGTTTCATGGTCTTCCGCGTTCAGCGGCGAATGGGAACTGAAAAGGAACCCGTGCGCGCCGGCGGCGAGCGAAAGGCGCACCTGCTGGCGCATCTGCTCGTAGGAGATGAGGGAGGGCATCTCGTCGACCGCGCCGAAAAACCGGCATTGGGCCAGGAGCTGGTCGTCCGGCTGGGTCTGGATCTCGTTCCAGAAGGGGGCGCCGACGAACATCAGGTTCGGGTAGCGACGGAGCCAAAGCCCGTAATCCTCCATGTCGAGCGAGGTCAGAAGGGGCTGGCGTCTGATCAGGAGGAGATCGACCGCGCGGTCACTGTAGGCGCGCAGTCCGGTTACCACGTTGGCGACAACCGGCCGGCGGAACGGGTCGAGTTTGCGAAGCTCCTCGGTCCGCTGGGAGACCGCCTGATACTGCGCGTCTTTCAGGCCGCTCCCGATGTCCCACATCAGGACCTTGTTGTAGTCGTCCGTAACGGTCGTGCCGTTGAAGTACGCCGCGTTTTCGCTCCCCAGCGACGCGGCGCCGACGGTCTCCTGACCGGCCGGCGGCGGGGCGATGAGCCAGATGTTCTCTTCCCGCGCCTCGGTCAGAAGTTTGGCCGACGGCGGCGTTTTCAGCCAGACGGCGTTAAAGCGGAGGTCTTTCAGGAATGAGAGAGGTTCCCCCTGGTACTCGACCGCGCGGATCGCGGTCGGGGTGCCGCCGTCGAGCATCAGGATCCGTTCGCTGAAATGCGCGTTCGGCGCGCCGGAACTCCGGGCCGAGGAACCGGGAAAATCGGCGGCGGCAAGGCGCGTGCCGCTCCCCAGAATCAGGGGCGAGGCGTTTCCGCTCTCCGCGGAATACGCGGCGTTCGAGACGCCCGCCTCGCCGCGGTCGGCATAGTCGACCGCGGCAATCCCCCGGCCGGGCGCGGTGTCCGCCGTTTCGGAAATCGAGTGCTCTTTGGAAGGAGACGCGTAGACCGAGACGAACCCGCGCGACTCGGCGATCTTCCGGCGCGCTCTCATTTCGGCCATTTCCTTCGGCTTTTCGGCGCCGATCGCGAACGGTTCGGTCGGCCAGCGGCGGAGTTTGTCGCTCGCCGCCTGCATCACGATCGGCGAGGCGGTGACCAGAAAACGGAACGCCAGCAGATTGACCGGATCGAAGACCGGGGTCTGTTCCGACGCGTCGAGGATCGACATCGTCTGCGTGGCGTGCCCGTCAATCCGGATATCGTCGATCCAGAGACGGAGCGAGCCGCGCGGCTGTTCGGTAAAGAGGACCAGCTGGCGGAGATACGCGTTTTTCGGGTCGAGTTTGATTCTGTGTTCGGCGCGAATCGCCTTGACCGTTTCGTCGAGGAGCGTCGCCAGGTCTTTTTCGAAGGAGAGCTCTTCCCACCCTCCGGCGCGGCGGTACGTCGTGCCGGGGAGAAGGAGCGTCACGGGCGTGTCGGTATCGGAACGCTTCGTTTCGGGGAGGACGACCAGAACGCCGAGGGAAATGCCGGGCCGGTCGGCGCGGACCCAGACGGTCGGCGCGGTCTCGTTGAAGAGGATCGGGTAGTCGATGTAATGGCCGAGAAAGGCGTAACCCGGGTTCGGAAAATCGAGGACGATCTCTTCGGCACGCTCGCCGCCGTGGGGGGATTCGCCTGTCCGCTGCTGAAACGTGATTTTGACGTCCGGCTCCTGATAGAGAGGAAGCCAGCTGACCCCTTCCTGCTCGAAGGTCTCGCGCCAGCCCCCTTCCGCCTCTTCGGCTTCGGGATTGTAGAAACCGGGAGTGTACCCCTCGAACCCTTCTCCCCGGAGGGAGACGGTGAAAAGGAGCGAAATGAGAAGCCCCAAGAGGGCCGCACTCCCCCCCGCGCTCCCGGGGGAGCGGAAACGAGAACGGCGGGTTATGGGGGAATCAGGCTTCACTGCTCTTCGAAAGACCTTCCTTGGTAAAAACGGTCCGTCCCGAAAGGGAACCTTTCGAGCCGGAAATCCGCGCCCGATTTTAATGTTATCCGCCGCTTTCGGCAAGAGAAAAATCCTCTCAGCCCCCTCTTTTTCCGGCTCGGAATCGGGGGCTTTCCGCACCGGGCGTCCGGGACGCGGAGCCGGAAAGCGATCCGAAATTCGGAAAACTTTAGGTTTTTTCTGAATTTCTTCGGATTTTCTATTAAAAAAAGAGATTTCTTACTCTATAATAGGATTAAACGGTTCAGATAACGTATTCATTTGCAGAGGATTGCTCCGCCGCAGGACGCGGCACCGCCCGTTCGGGCCGAATTGAACCGTTCACCAGCAAAAACAGATCCAGAAAGCAACGAGATACAGATATGTCCGCCCCTTCTTCGGAAAAGAAAGCCGTTAAGAAAAATTCCGTCTCCATCCTCTCCGAACTGGGCTCGCTCATTGAAGAACTCCCTCCCGAACTGAAACCCCGTTTCGAAACGGCGCTTCGCCGGGCGTCCGGCGGTCTCCAGCGCCGTGAACAGGTTCTTTCATTCATCCAGGGTTCGATCTCTCAGCTTCGGCTCGATATGAGATACCTGATCTTCGACCTCGAATCGACGCGCAAAGAGCGGGACGAATACCGACGCCGCCTCGAAGAGACATTCTGAATCGAAACAACCGGCGCGGGGCGGACCGCGCCATCCGCCGCTCCCGGCGGCTTCTCGCGGCAAGTTCCTCTTTTCCTCGCCTTGCCCCAGGGGTGTTCCCCGCCCATCCCTTACCGGTTTCCCTTCCTGATGGGGACGCCGTGTTTTGTTCTTGACTGAAATCCCTGAAAATACCAGGATAGAATCCGAGCGTTTCGCTGTCGTTTGTCTGAAAGGAGTTTTTTATGAAAAAGTCGTTTTTTGCGTTTCTCGGGACCCTTCTTTGCTGTGTCTGTTTCGCGGCCGCCGAAGACCGGGCCTCCGCGGAACCGGGTGCTCCGTGCGCCGAGGCGTGCAAGTGCGAGGCGAAATGCCAGTGCGATCCGTGCGAGTGCGGAGACTGCAAGTGCGCCGAGGCGTGCAAGTGCGAGGCGAAATGCCAGTGCGCTCCGTGCGAGTGCG
>ONWH01000280.1 GCA_900321495.1 uncultured Planctomycetota bacterium | reverse complement strand
TTTAACCTACAAGAAAGGGATCGTGCCCAACGGCGAAAATCCGGCGCTCCTCTACGGATACGGCGGGGTCAACATCAACATGACCCCGATGTTCAAGCCGGAATGGACGGTCTTTCTCGACCATGGCGGGGTTCTGGCGGTCGCCGTGCTGCGCGGCGGCGGGGAATACGGCGCCGCGTGGCATGAGGCGGGAACGAAGGAGCGGAAACAGAATGTCTTCGACGACTTTATCGCCGCGGCGGAATATCTGGTGCGCGAAAAGTGGACGTCACCGGACCATCTGGCGATCCTGGGCCGGTCGAACGGCGGGCTGCTGGTCGGCGCGGCGATGACCCAGAGGCCCGATCTGTTCGGCGCGGCGGTGCCGGGGGTCGGCGTTCTCGATATGCTCCGGTACCACAAGTTCACGATCGGCTGGGCGTGGGCCGCCGACTACGGGACCAGCGAAGAGAGCCGCGAAATGTTCGACGCGCTTTACGCCTATTCGCCGCTGCACAACATCAGGCCGGGCGTCCGCTACCCCGCGACGCTGATTCTGACCGGCGATCACGACGACCGCGTCGTGCCCGCCCACTCGTTCAAGTTCGCGGCGACACTGCAGGCCGCGCTCGCCGAAACCGGCAATCCTCGACCGGCGCTGATCCGGATCGACACGAACGCGGGACACGGCCGGGGGAAACCGACGTCGATGCAGATCGACGAGAACACCGACGTCTTCTCGTTCATCCTGTGGGAAACACGGAAGCGGTAGACGCGCCGCCTGTTAAAAAACGACCCCGTTTTTTTCGTGCGGAACCGCCTTTTCAGAAAGCCGCGGGGATACACGCCGCGGCGGAAAGGCGGTCGCCGAGCCCCAGGATCCATGTGTAGCCGTTGCTCTGCCGGAGGATGACCATGTCGTCGATCACCTCCTGAACCGTGCCGACGAAGGAGCCGACCGAAAGTTCGCCGCCGATCGGCACGACCATCGTCTTGCCGCTCGTCTGCACGCGCCAGCGCGTCTGCGTCACGTCCTTGCCGTCGGGGGTCCTGACCGTCGGGATCGCGGAAAGGACGGTCCAGTTCGCGTCGTCGACTCCGGGCCGCGAATACTGGAAGGCGTTGTACCGCGTCATCGGCTGATACGCTTTCCACGGCGCGGAGGCGAGCCGCCGGAACGCCGCGTTCGGGCCGGGCAGATCGCCCGCCGTGGGGAGCGGCTGGTTCGGGTTGATTTTCGCCATCGTCACCCCCTCGAAGAGGAAGGCGGCGGAAAGGAGGCTCGACGACTCTTTCGTCTGTATATCGAGCGAGTTGATCCGGTGCAGGTATCCGGTCCAGTAGAATTCATAGAGGAACCGGTAAAGCTGTTCGGCGGTGCAGTCGGCGTTCATTCGGAAATAGTGCGACATCAGCCCGCCGCTGGCCGTGCTCCGGCCGACGGTGATCCGCGTCTGTTTGAAGCCGCAGAACTCGGCCATCTGCGTGAGCCAGATCTGATACTGCAGCTGCGCCTGGCCCGTCTGGGTCGGGAACGAGCGCGTGTAGAGGGGGACGAGGTTCTGCTGAGTGACGCCGCGCATCCGCTGAACCTGGTTCTGTCCCTGCGCGATCTGCGATTCGAGGTTCGCCTTCTGCTCGGCGAGCGCGCGGCGCGGCGCGACGTATTGCGATTTCCAGAGTTTCGGGCCGAAGAAGCCGGCGCCGATCGCCAGAAAGACCATGATGACGATGATGTTCCGGAGCGATTTCATCAGCGGGCCTCCTCCCCGTCCGAAGACCCGTCTTCCGCAGGCGCCGCCGCGGGAGGATTCTGATCGATCCGCTGACCGTAAAACTCGGGCCGCTGGTTCGAGACTTCTTGAAGGTCGGCCGGAAGCCGGCCGAGATAGTCGTTCGGCGCGCGGCGGGTGCAGAGGATCACCGCGGTGAAGTTGTACTCGCTCAGCCGCTGGGTTTCATCGTCGGTCGCCGACGGCGTCTGGACCGGGCCGTTCGAGTTGACCCGATAGGCGTTGTCGGAGGTCATGTTCCGAAGGAACCGGCTGTAGACCTGCGGCTCTGTAATCTTCGCGCTCAGGATAAAGACCGGACTGTTATACATCGGATCGAACTGGTTATACGCCATGCGCGAGATCAGCATGTCGGGCGCGGGCGGCAGACGCAGCAGGATGTCGCGGAGCGTGTCCAG
>ONWH01000091.1 GCA_900321495.1 uncultured Planctomycetota bacterium | reverse complement strand
GCCCGCCTGAACCACCGGACCGCTTCGGTCTCGTTCCATTCGACGCCGATCCCCTCGGCATGGCAGAGCCCCCAGTAATACTCCGCGGGCGCGTATTCCTGTTCCGCCGACCGGCGCAGATACGAGAGGGCCTCCTCCGGGGAAAGGCCGATATCCGCACCTCCGGCATAGAGGAGCGCCAGTCTGTATTGAGCTTCCCTGCTGTCCTGTTCCGCGGCTTTCCGGTACCAGCAGGCGGCCTGGCTGTAATTCCGTTCCGTTCCGAAAGCCGACGCATAGCAGTTGCCCAGGTCGACCATCGAGTCAATGTCTCCCTGTTCGGCGGCGCGCCGGAACCATTGGTCGGCTTCTTCCGGGGACGCATCGACGAGGAATCCGATCTTGTAAACAAGCGCGAGAAACCGCTGGGCGTTGACATCCCCCCCGAGGGCCGTCTCCCGAATATGCGCCAGGACCGCGTCCACGGCCTCTTCATAGGAATTGTAGTCTTCGTGCGGAACGAAATGCGGCTCCGGGAAATAGTCTCTCCATTCCGAGCCGGCAACCTCGCACGGTGCGGGGACGCGCCCGTTGTACACGGTCATATCGAACCACTTGGCCGCGAAACACTGCTCATCCCAGTCGCTGTCCGGGCGGCACTCTTCCGAAAAGGCCTTTTTTCTTTCCCGGCTGATATACGGTGCGAGCCGGCGGAGGTCGTTGTGTGCCAGTCTGTCTTCGTCGCGTGATGTCATCTTAAAATCCTTTCGTTTGCGTGTTCGTGTGCGGGGAAGGGGGCTATTCCTCTTTCTCTTCCGGTCCGGAACGCGGTTTCCGGGCGGATTCGTCTCCCGTCCCGGCGGTACGGCGGGAGGCATTTGCTTCTCCCGCCGTCGCCGCGCCGCCGTACAAACCGGAGAGGTCGGCCGCTTCGGAAGAACCCAGTTCCGCGGCCCTGCGGAGCATCCGAATCCCCTTTTTGGTGTTTTTGCGGACATGTTCCCCGTAGTAATGCAAAACTCCCAGAACGTACAGCGCTCTTGCATCGTCCTGTTCGGCGGCCTTGCGGTACCAGTCAATGGCCTGCTCTTCGTCCATCTCCACTTCAAAGCCGGAAAACAGCAAATCGGCCAATTCGCTCTGTGCCTGAGCGAACCCCTG
Organism: uncultured Planctomycetota bacterium; assembly: GCA_900321495.1. Taxonomy (GTDB): domain Bacteria; phylum Planctomycetota; class Planctomycetia; order Pirellulales; family Thermoguttaceae; genus RUG695. Next base: position 2,439 of record ONWH01000091.1, on the reverse strand, counting down.
CTCGGCGGACTTTTTTATCCATCGGACAGCCTCTTCGGTATTCTCCTCGACGCCTCTCCCGTAAAGGTAACACGTTCCGAGATGGTATTCCGCGGGTGCGTGCCCCTGCCTGGCGGCTTTGAGAAGCCACTTCGCCCCTTTGGCGGAATTCTGTCTGACGCCCGTTCCGCAGAGGCAGCAGAGCCCGTATTGAAACTGCGCCTCGGCGTCTCCCCGCCCGGCGGCCTCTTCATACCGCTTTGCCGCCTCGCGTTCCCTGCGCTTTTCCCGGTCCCAGGCTTCCCAGTCTATGGCAGTGTCAACCGGGCACGACTCCGTGTCCGCCTCTTGCCGTTCCTCGGCGGCGGGGTGCCGGCGGACGTCCTTTTTCCTGTCCTGCTCAGGCTCTTTTCCTCCCCGTTCGGAACGTTTTTTCCGTTCAGGCCGGGCTTCGGCGTCTCCGGTGTTGGCGGCAGACCGTTCGATATCCATTTCGTGACGATTCCGTTCTTCGTTCCGGCTCATGGCGTAATCCTTCTAAAGGTCAAGGTGTGATGTTTCAATTCGTTCGGACTTTCGGCGCCGCGGCGGAGCCCGAACAGATCCGCTCATTCCCGTCCGGAACAATCCCCAGTTCCTGAAAATACTCAAATCCCTTTTTGCTGTCCGTGAACCGGATCAGCCGTCCCCTGTTGTAAATATTCTCAGGGAAAACGTTCCAAAACATGCAGTATATCCCAAGATCGTCAAAAACATACCTGGAAGGTTCAACCCCGGGCAATCGGCGGTACGCCCTTCTTTCCCATTTTTTAAACGTCGAGTTTAGCCTTTTGTACGCCACGTGCCGCAGCCATTCGGTTTTCCTCCACGTCGGGAGCCTTTCGGATTTCTCGATTTGTTCCGTCTCTAGCCTGGGAATATATCCCCAGCATGTCTTGGGAAGGCATTCCGTCACCGCCAGGTATTCCTCGGAATACCAGTCGTCGTCATGTTCGCCACTGATGAACCCCATAATGTGATTGATATTGGCGTCGTCCCTTGAAATCAACCGGTAGCGGACCCCTTGAAAGCGGGAACAAAGCTCGTCGAGAGTCTTTGAATACCCGCCCCTTTTAACGACCGTTGACCTGAACCAGTCCTTTTCCAGAAAAGACAGGTCGATATGACTGTAGTTCCTCCACACGTTGTAGATATACAGGTCTTCCAGGTCAAGCATTTTTCTCAATTCCGGATATTTGTGGAAGCAGTACGGGCATGGATGCGGTCCGTTAATGATTCTTTGGGCCTCTTTGATAAACCCGTCGAAGAACATCCATCTGTCCTCGAACCCGCGGTCGGGGCGCCAGGTCGTCATAAAGTAGGGGGATAAGACCTGTTCGTTCCAATCGAAGGACCCAGTTCCAAAGTTAAGCGAATCGTTCTCAAAGAACCCGATTCCGTCCCGGTATGTGTCTATTTTTCTGTAAACCCTTTTCAGTCTCCGCGGGATCACCAGAATCCCGTCTTTCAGAAACGAATCCGTCGCCGGCAGCCGCAGAGGAACCTGGGCAAGATCCGACATCGCCTTTTCCAGTAGCGCCCGTTCCCCGGCGTTAAGCCTGCCATCGGCCGGCATTCCGTTCCGGGTTCGCTCGTAATAGGAACGGACACAGTAAACCAGATAATCGAAATAATGGTCCGAAACGGCATCTTTCAGACGGAGCCTCAGAGATTCAAAACGGCGCCATTCGCCGGGGTAGTGGGAGTAGCAGATGCTGTCGTAACACTTTTCCTCTTTCTCTTCCCGAAAAACAAATCCCGATCTGATCTCTTCCTTGATCTTTCCAACTGTTGTCCGGACCAACGGAACGCACCGGTTTAGGTGTGTGTATTCATAAACCGATGTTCTGAAACTGGGCCAGTCGTCGCCGAAATTTAACTGGGAATACGGTGGGACGATCATAGGGCCTTTCCCGGTAACCTCGACCTTGATATCGGTCTGTGCATTCAGATACGCGTCGCGGAAATCGTCGGTACGGCAGCACGAAAACTCGAGGGGAAACCCCAGTTTCAGGAAGAAGATGACCTCGTCATTTTCGGCGAACCCGGACTTCTTCTTCCGCCCGGCCGAACCGTCCGTCAGAAGAGGTTTTCCCTCCCGGTTGTCCTCAAACGAAATGTCGGTCGGCGAAACCGTTCGGGCGGCAAACCGTTCCAGCTGTTCCCTTAAATGAACATAAAGGAAATCGTAAAAGATCTTCGAGACACGCATATTTGTATATCTTTCTGCGTGCATCAGCTTGCGCATGAACGCGCCGCAGCGGGCGTTTTCTTCAACGTGTGCGCTGATATACTGCTTCGTCACTTTCCGGTCCTCCTTTATGCACGATGTCGAAACGCGGAGCCTTTGGTCCTGTTTCCCGCTTCGGCGTCATTCCTCTTCGCGGCCGGGCTTGAGGTTTCTGTCCCGCGGCGGGTCCG
>ONWH01000242.1 GCA_900321495.1 uncultured Planctomycetota bacterium | reverse complement strand
TGTATTACTGAAGCTATTTCGTCTGCTTTGAATTTCATGGGCGCTCCTGTCAATCATCTGTTGGCGCACGTTTTTCAGTTGGGTTGCAATGGAAGCGTCGAAGAGGGTGTCTCCGACGCGCACAATGATTCCGCCGATCGTTTCGGGATCGACACAGATCCGGATATCCGGTTCGCCGTGAACCAGTTCGCGGAGTTCGGCAATCAGCTTTTCCCGCGTGTCGTCATCGAGCGGGACGGCCGTCGTGATCTGAACCGCGACATGCCCCCGGCGCTTCTGCGAAAGAAGAACGGACTGCCGGTAAATGTCCCGAAGCAGGTCAAGTCGGCCGCGGCGGTTGACCGTTTTGAGAAAATTCCGAAACGTTTCGCTCGAAGATTTGAGGATCTCTTCCAGAACACGGCTCTTTTCACCGGCGGGAATGATCGCCGAGCTGAAAATATCTTCCAGTTTCGGCCAGGCGGCGAACACGTCGGAAAAGAGGGAAGAATACTCCGAGAGTACCGTATCGAAATCGGCATGCATCGCGTCGCACGCGCCGGCCAAAGCCTTGGCGTAAACCTCGGCGATTTTCTCGCGCGAGACGTCGGCATTGAACTCGGCCGCGAACGCGGCATCTTGTTCGGTTCGATTCTCTTGCATCTCAAAAATTGGTTACCGTGCCGAGCCCGAAGAGGCGGTTCGAAAAACGCGCCGCGTTCAGTCTCGATCAGGCTTATGGAAGTGAAAGTTTAGTCCTTGGAAAATTCGTTCAGAGCGCCTTGAATCAGACCGGCGTGGTCTTCGGGCTTGATCCGCTGTTTCAGGATCTTCCCGGCAAGACTTGTCGCCAGTTCGGCGCTCTTGGCCGCGAGTTCTGCCTGGGCATTATCGCTTGCCGCCGCGATTTCTTTCAGAGCCTTCTGATGCTCCTCTTCCGCGGCAGCCTTGGCCGAAGCCACAATCCCCTCGCTGATACGGTTTGCCTGCTCTTTGGCATCCGCAAGTATCTGACGAACCTCCTGTTCCGAATCGGTCAGCTTCTGCTGATATTGGTTCAGGAGTTCTTTGGCGTCGGCGTTCGCTCTCTCGGCGTTGTTGATCTTGTCAAGCATCGCCTGCTCACGGGAATCGAGAGCTTTGGCAATCGGTCCGAAAGCAAACTTCCAGAGAACCGCCAGCAGCAGAAGGAAGACAACCAAAGTCCAGAGGGCAAGGTCAGTCCGCCACGACTGCAGCGGATTGAGACTCCCCCCTTCGGCTTCCTCTTCGGCCATCAGCACGGCGGTACTCGAAAGGAGAGCAACGAGGGAAAACGCGGCAACGGTCAGTCGCTTCGGAAACGAAGCGGTCAGACGAAGTATGTTGCGCATCTTTTCAACCCCAACTGTTTTCTAACCAAGGATACCGAGCAGGCAGATGATCAAAGCGAAGAACGTCGCCCCTTCGATAAGAGCGGCGGAAACGATCATCGCGCTGTTGATCGAACCCGAAGCTTCGGGCTGGCGGGCCATGCTTTCGACAGCCGAAGCACCGATCCGGCTGATGCCGAACGCGGCGCCGACAATCGCCAGACCGGCGGCCAGACCGTTGAGGTCAAGGATCGAACCGGCCTTGGCGGCGGTTTCGGCGGCGGCTTCCTGGGCAAACGCGGCCATAGGAGCCAGAACGAGGGCGAACAGGGACGCGACGGCAAAGACTTTGAAGAATTTGTTCACGGAACTCTCCTTAAAAATATGGTTGGAAAAATGAAATGGTACTTTCCAGAAAAACCTATCTTTTGAGCGCGGGACGCCCGCGCGGTTTTTTCAGTGCTGATGCTGCGCCATTCCGATGAAAAGCGCGGCGAGGAAGGTAAAGATATACGCCTGCAGGAACGCCACGAAGAGTTCCAGACAGCTGAGAGCCAGACTCATTCCGAGACTGCCGGCCGTCACAAAGGGCCAGAGCCACAGAACGGATGCCGTGCCCGAGATGAACGCCAGAAATACGGCCAGAACAACGTGCCCTGCGAACATGTTCGCCAGAAGACGAATCGCCAGGACCAGATGCTTGATCAGGTTCCCGATCACCTCGATGGCAAAAATCATCGGCTTGAGGAAGATCGCCAACGGGCCGGGAAGGTCCATCTTCGGAACCTGATGAGCCCAATATTTAAACACGCCCTGCTTCACCATCCCCCCGCCGATTACCACGCAGTAGGTGACGCCGGCCAGAACCGCCGTCACCGCCAGCGAACCGGTCGGCGAACCGCACCAGGGGAGCATCCCCCCCAGGTTGCACAGAAGGATGAAAAAGAAGATCGTCCATAGGAACGGAACGTAGGGCTTGGCGTTTTTCTTGCCGATCGAGGGGTAGATGACGCTGTCGCGCAGATAGAGGAGGAAGACTTCCAGAAGGTTCCAGAACCGGCCGCGAACCGGTTTCCCCGACTTGATCTTGTACGCCAGAGGGACAAAGAGGGCGATCAGAATCAGCGCCGCGGCAAGTTCGATCACCATGAACTTGGTGATCTGGAGATAGAAGTCCCCGCAGATATGAATGCTGGGCAATTCGATGTGACCGCCGAGAAATTCGGGAAGATGAAAGGAATTCGAGTCGGAAACGTGCGCGCCGACTTCGGCGGGATCGATCAATTTGCCGTCCATTTTATGTTCTTTCGTCCTGAGTGAGGTTTTCTCCGTCACCGGTACCGGCCGAGGAGCCGGGAAGCGTGACCCAGACTTCAAAAGCGAGGGTCAGTACATAGAGCGCGGCTAAGGTTAAGATAGCCGGTTTAGATGTCATTTTATCAACTGAGAAATAAAAAACAAGGGCTACTGCGAGGGGAATCCCTGTCCGAACTGCGCCGGAAAGGAGCATTTCAACCAGGGCGCTGAACCGTTTTTTCGCGTAAAACGCGCAAAGGATTGAACCGTTCCCCGCAGCAAAAACAGCCAGAGCCGCGGCAATCCCCGCACAAAGGGGGTACGGCTGATACAGCGCGTTAAAAAGCGCCACCGCTCCGCTGTACACCGCCAGGGCATAGCCCCAGAAAAGAACGAGCGCCTTGAACAGCGGGAATCGGGGAGGATGAGCCGGGAACTTTTCGGCGGCATTCCCACGGAAAGAGTCCCGAATGGTCTTGGCATCGTTCAGGATCGTTCGGCGCGGTGTGTCGGAAGAGGGTTCGCTGGGGGTCGGCATAACGTGAAATTTTTAATGGGCAAACCGCCCGGTCTACTCGCGGTCGGAACGGCCGATCGGTTTTTTCGTCATCGCCGTAATCTGGACGATAAAGAACGTGACGGCCAAAAGGGAACCGATGATGATGAAAAGGGGAGCGGTACTCAGCTTCCGGTCGAGCCAGTAGAACGCCAGGACGATCAGCCCCATCTCCACCGAAAGGGTGATGATCCGCGTACTCCACATGTAACCGACCGCCAGCGGCGAAAGGGGAACATCCCGGTCTTCCTCTGATTCCCGCATACCTTCGACCTTTCCTTCCCCCCTATCATAATCGGAGAGCGCGAAAAATCAATCTTTCGGCGTAAAAAAAGGGGCGGCCGGCGCCGCCCCTTTTATCGGTGTTCCGCACGGAACGCGCACGGACTAGCGAACCCGTCCGGGAACGGTCACCCACTGGAATCCCGCGTCCGCTTTGAGCTGTTCAAGCCAGTCGTCCTGGAACTTCAGGTTCTGGATCAGGCGCATTGTCTGAACCGCGTTCGGGTCGATTCCGCCCCCTTCGCCCATCTTTTCGAGAACAGAAGCGTCATCGGCGCGTTCGATGATCTGCACGGCGAGCGCGCGGTCTTTCGGAGCGTTGAAGCAGACGCCGATCCCGCTGTCCGGCAGGGCGTATACGGCATCGAAGAAACTGTCGCCGACGGCCGTCAGCGCCTTGTTGTCAATGAAGGATTCCCCTTCGGCGACCCCTTCTTCGCGCACCTCGCTCAGAGAGAGCGAGGGGCTTCGGAACGAACGGGGGAGTTCATACTGCGTGAACGGCTCGGTCTTGACGAAGGTGTACTTCGCCGCCTCGCCGTCATCCTGAGCGAGCTGTTCAAGCGTCTTTCCTTCGGACTCGGCGCGGGCTTTCAGCGCGGCGGCGTCCTTTTCGGCCAGACCGATCGCCTTTTCCTTCTTCCACGTCGCAACGACCAGACCTTCGACCTCGTCGTATTCGGGGGTATGCTCGCTCTTCGACTCGGTCACCCAGTAGAGGTGAACCTTGTTGTCGAAAACGGGAGTGATCTGCGGCGAATAGTCCATCACCGAAGAATTGTAGATCTCATAGAGAACCTGAATCGGAAGGGCGCGCGCCGAGGCGGCTTCGTTCAGATCGAGGAGTGCGGGAACCGGATTTCCCTCTTCGTCGGCGATCGAGGTCTGGTAATAGACGAACCCTTTCGCTTCGGCCAGTTCGGGGAGGTTGACCTCGACAAGCTCAATATTTCCGGTCGAGACGTTCGCCCGCTTGTTGGCAAGCCGTCTGGCGTACTCTTCCATCTGCGTCTGGATCTCTTCGAGCTGTTTGATCAGCTTGTCGGTCGCGATCTGGCGGCGGATTCCCTCTTTGACCTCATCGAGCGGGTAATACGCCGATTCTTCGGCCGGAGTCTCGTCAAGGGTCAGCTCCCCGTCAGCCGTCTCCTCGGCAGGAGCCTTCTCAGCCGGAGTTTCCTCGGCAGCAGTCTCTTCGGCGGGCGCTTCCGCCTCAGCCGGAGTTTCCGAGGCAGATTCTGCGGCAGGGGATTCTTCCGCGGGAGCTTCCCCGGCGGCGGCCTCGGCCGGAACATCTGCGGGCGCATCCGCAGCGGGGACTTCAGCCGGAGCCTCGGCGGCCTCGGCATTCCCCTCTTCGTAGGCAACCAGGCGGTAAACCGACCCGTCGGCGAGCGAAGAGGTCTCGCCCCCTTCGGCAGGGGCCTCAGCCGGGGCTTCTTCGGCAGGCGCCGTATCGGCCGGAGCTTCCTCAGCAGGCGCGGCGACATCGGTCGGTTCAAGGTCTTCCGGCA
>ONWH01000096.1 GCA_900321495.1 uncultured Planctomycetota bacterium | reverse complement strand
TTGCCTGTGTAAAACGTGAAAAGGCCGATTCGCGGTCCGTTCATTCGGGCTCCGGCGCCTGGGCTGTGAGTTCCGCGTAAAATTTAAGGTGCGCCGGCAGGGACGATTCCATCGTGAACCGGTCGAGCGCCGACTGCCGGCACGCCTCGGCCGGTTTCGGGCCGGTCATGACCCGCCGCAGAATCGCCATGATCCGTTCGGCATCGGCGTCGGGCGGTATCAGCGCGCCCGTTCCCGGCGCGATCAGTTCGCTGTTCGCCGTCATGTCGTAGGCCGCCGCGGGGGTTCCGCAGAAGAGGGCTTCGGCGGTCACTTTGCCGAACGTCTCCTCTTTCGAGCCCTGCACGAAGACGTCGGCGGCGGCGTAGCAGGCGACCAGGTCGGCGGTGTTGGCGATCCGGCCGACCGCGGTGATCTGTTTCGGCAGGGGCCGGTTCGGTTTCGGGCCGATCAGCACGATCCGCTCATCGTCGTTCAGAAGCGGCGCGAGGTTCAGGAAGAGGTCGAGCCCTTTCCGCGCGTTCCAGGGGGTCGCCACCCCCAGTATCATCTTCCCCCCTTCGGGTATCCCCAGTTTCGCGCGCAGGTCAGCGGTGGGGACGGGCCGGAAGACGGTGTCGTCGATCCAGTTGTAGATCCGGCGCCATCGGACGGTCGGATGGTCCTTGAAGATATACGAGCGTTTCGCCTCGCCGAGGACCCAGTCCGATACGCCGATCACGCCCAGCCTCTTTATCGCGGCGAACCGGTCGCGCCGGTCGCGCGCGGTTTCGGCGGACCTGTCGAAGAACCACGACCTGATCCCGTAGTAGTCTTCGGGGCATCCGCCGCAGCCGGTCTGCCATTTGCCGCACCCGCTCTGTGCGTAGTGGACGCAGCCGCCGGTAAAGAACCAGCAGTCGTGGAGCGTCATGCAGAGCGCGGTCTGCCGCGCGGCGATATGGTCCAGCAGCATCGGCAGGTTCAGGAAGTGGGAATGGACGTTCTGAAGGTGGATCACGTCGGGTTCGATCCGGTCGATCCAGCGGCACAGCCCGCGTGTTGCCAGCGCCGAGCCGTGCGCCTGGTATCCGGTGATCCGCTGCCGGAGCGAATGGAGCCTTCGCCCGAAGAGCGTGCCGATTTTGTAGAAGTTCCGTTCGGGCTCGGCACGGAACGCCAGGGCGGCGACGTACGAGCCGTGCCCGTGCGCCAGCAGGTAGCGGTGCAGGTCGCGCGTGTTCGCGCCGGTGCTCCCGTTCGGGTATCGGGCGTTGATCTGTAGGACGCGCATCGTTCTCAGCCGACGTTGACCCACCCCTGCCAGTTGAAGTGGAAGGGGCCGTAAAGCGATATCGATTTCATGAAGTAAAGCGACGCCAGGGCGGCGAACGTTGCCACGGTCACGGAATAGGGGAGCGGAATGTAGTGTTTCGACTCCTCGATCAGTTTCGGGACCAGCAGGAACGAAAACGCCCGGTAGTAGAGGCCCAGACGGGTCATCCCCCCCCACCCCTGCAGCGAGTACATCTCGAAGATGGTGCCGATCAGAACGAGGTTGATCAGGATCGTCTCTTCCGGCGTGAAGATGTAGCCCGTGTTCTTCCGTCCTCCGCGCGAGAACATGCAGACGACGTAGAAGAGGAACAGGATCGTGAACCGGATCGTGCAGCTCGCCGCGCTTCGTTCCCATTCCCTCTGTTCGCCGAAATAGCCCTCGACACGTTCGTCCAGACCGCCAAAAGTCTGAACGATGAAGTCGCCCACGAAACGCGCCTTGTAGAAGACGAAAGCGACGATGGCGGCGAGGACCAGCAGGCGGGAGAACCGGACCTCGATCCGGCACAGGAAATAGGCGGGGAAGAAGATGACCGCCGACTTGTGGAAGAGCATGCCGACCAGCACGAAAAACGTGAAGAAGAGGAAGTTCCTCTTCTCGATGTAGGGGTAGGCGAGCATGACCCAGCCGATCGCGATCGACTGCCGCAGGCCCGTGAAGTTGAAGATGTAGGAGCCGAGCGCCATGAACGCGAAATACGAGACGATCGGATTGTCGGAGTACCGGTAGACCAGCCAGCCCGCCACGCCGACGTAAAAGAGGGCGTAAACGCAGAAGACGCCGTATTCCGAAAATCCGCAGAGGCGCAGCTGGTCCGAGACCGTGTAGAAGACCACGTCGCGCGGCAGCTCTTCGACCTCGCGGTTTTCGGCCCTGTTCGGCAGGTAGTTGTCGAGGATCTGGTTGAACGTGACGTTGAATTCCGCCCCGATCATCTGGTAGTACCGCTCGGTGTCGGTTCCGACCGACTGATGGCGGAGCCCGCAGAAGAACGCCAGGGCGAGCGTCGCGATCGCGCAGTAGAGGATCCGAAGCATCGGCGCGCGCTTTTCGCGCATCTGAAGGACGATCGCGTAGGCCAGACTCGCCACGATCAGCGTGATCACGATCGGGGAGTAGGTCCAGATGCTTTCGCTTTCGAACTGGCGCCATGCGCGCTCGAGTACACCTTGGAACATCGGGTTTTTCTTCTCCGCTGCCGGGAGCTGTTGTTACGGGGGTGTGTTTTTTGGGCCGCGGGTCAGCCGGGGGTTCGGCCGGCGAGTTCGGCGAGCCGGCGGGCGAGCGCCGCGCGGGTCGTTTCGGCGTCGTGCCGCCCGCGGCCGGTCTGCCATGCGGCGGCGGCCATGCGGGATGCCGCGGCGGGGTCGCCGGCGAGAAGCCTGAGCGCGGCGGCGGCCTCTTCGGCCGTCTCGGCGGTCAGCCCGCAGCTGTGCCGCTCGAAGTAGGCGACCGAGTTCATCTCTTTCGGGCCGACCGCCAGGATCGGGCGCCCGGCGTGAAGGTAGTCGATGATCTTCGTCGAAAACGCGTCCCGCGCGCGGAGCCGGTAGCCGAGTGAGTTCCCCTCGGCGAGGATCAGGATGTCGGCGCCGCGCTGGATCGCCTCGATCTCGCTGCCGGGAACCGCGCCGCGGAATTTGACGGGTCCGGAGGATTCGAGCTTCTTTTTCAGCCGGCTCGAAACCGGCTGCGACGAGTAGACGTCGAGCTGCGCGTCGAGCCCGGCTTTTTTAATCGCTTCGCCGACGGTGATCAGCGCCCTGTGCCGCCCGTTCCCCAGGTTGCCTGTGTAGACGAGCGAAAGGGGCCGGCCGGGCTCGCGCCGGGGCAGCGGCGGCGGATCGCCCGAAAAGTCGGCGCTGCGTGTCAGGACGCGGCACTCTTTGCCGAACTTGCGGCGGTAGTAGTCGCGCTGGCCTTCGCTGATGACGTAAAGCTGATCGCTTTCGAGTATCACCCGCCGGA
>ONWH01000200.1 GCA_900321495.1 uncultured Planctomycetota bacterium | reverse complement strand
TAGTAGTCAACCCACGAGGCGCGTTTTCCCCACGCGGCTTCGTCTTCATACCGGTCACTATTTAGAATGTGCCCGCCCCATTTTTCGGAACGTTTCACAGCGTCAACATCCATCGTTCCGGCTGTCCGGTATCCGAACGTTCCCTCTTTGCTGTCCGCGAGTGTGATCTCATCGATGTAGGCTGAGAGTTTGACGTCATAATCGATATAGCGGATCTCCGGCCGCTGGGGGAGAACTCCGAAAGTTATTGTGCGGATATCAACACAAAGGGGCGTTTCGTTTGGCTGTGGAATCCATGCGGTAAAGACTTTGATCGCGACTGAATGGGTCTCTTCTGTGATCGAGAAGATTCCCTGTTGGATGATCTGTCCGCGGTCCGGTCCCCAGAAATCGATCCCGTTGACATCGCCATGATTGAACCAGAGGGACCTGTGATGGATGTGGTCCTTGTTGGCGGTCAGGCTTCCCAGACGCGAGTTCGCCAGGATATTTCGGAAGATCGGATCATCCGCGGCCTCGGGGTAATTCCGTTCATCCATCGGAAAGCCGCGTGTCATCAGGGTGCCGGCCGCCGAGCAGATTGGCCAGACGATCGGGGTGCCGAGAATTTCGTGACTGTCATAGGAGCCGGCAACTGGACCTTCTTCCGGCGCCGGGTCGGGGACAGGACGGTACTGAGAAAAAAAATCACCGTCAACGAGGATGGTGATGGTCCCGTTATTCCCCTTTTCGTATGTGACAATCCCTTTCGGCTGATCGGCCGAAAACGCGGCGGTTGCCATAAGAAAAACTGCGGGGAGAAGGAGAACAAATTTTTGGATAACGGAAGGAAACTTCATGGAGGACATGGATAAAAGCCTTTCTGTGCTGAGGGGACGGCGCGGACTTGCCCGAGCCGCCAACCCATGTAACGTCTGCCTGAGCATTTTATAACAAATTTTTTCCCGATGTCCATAGAAAACAGGGGGCGAAGCATGAATTAAATCGGGTCTATCGATCCTGCCGCTACCAGCCGGAAGAACCGTTGTTTCTGTTATAATTGGAACAGGCTGGTATGCAAAAGGAAAATTGAAAGGAAAACGGGCGGTTTCGTCAGGTTGAGATCGATTATAGTGGAGTCTGTGGAATTGCCTTCCGTTCAATTCATTCAGCGAAACACTAACGGCAGACCAATGAAAGCCATCGGTTTTATTTCCGTTCTTCTTCTGTCCGGCATGAATCTCTTTTTCGGTATTCCTCTTCGAGCAGAGTCGAGCTGTCAGGGGGAAGGGTGTTTCTGGGGAAAACTCGGGGAACGAACCACTTACCAAAGACCGTACTGTCCGGCGATGGCGCCGGAAATTCCCTACGGTCCATCTGCGCAGGAACTCGAAATGATGAAACGGAAACTCCCAATGAGACCTGAGGACGCCCTGACAGTGGTTATGTCGGACGGCTGTACCTATCGGTTCTATTACAGGGAAGCCGTTCGACTCCAGCCGGTCACGGAGTACCAGACGGTGTTTGAACCGATACGTTCCGTTGAACGTGTTCCTGTACAGGAGATCAATCCGTACACCGGCATGCCCGAAACTGTCTGGTACGACCAGCAGACCGAAACGCCATACCCTGTTCTTCATGAAAAGGAAACGGTCCGCTATGTTCCGACGAAAGTTCTAGAGCGGGTCTATATTCCCGGTACTCCTTCTAACGGTACAGGTTACAATAGCGGCAATCTCGGCTCGGCAGAGCTTCAGTTCGAGACAGATGTGCGTTCACGCTAGGCTCGAAAGCCGGTGTGCAATATTGACATTTCACCCGGCACATGGTATCTTTCAGGTCAGCGGAAGTCTCCGTTTCCGCTGACTGAGAAATGAGGGAGAGTGAGGTTCGTTTTGTTGCCGCTGATATCCGCACTGATCACCAAACTTCTTTCGGGAGAACTTTCTGCCGAGGCGTTTCGTGCCGAGGTTGTGATGCTGACCCGAACGCAGTCACAGGCCGATTTGGGCGAGACCGTTCTTGATCTCGGCCGTCAGGAGCGATGCGGACTTCCCGAGGTTATCTACGGGGAAGGGAAGAGTGCCGAAGCAATCATCGAGATTATCACCAGTCAGAAGGAGCGTGGTATCCCGACCCTTGCGACACGCGTCTCTCCGGATAAGGCGGAACGGATTCTGCTGAAGTTTCCCGATTTGCGTTATAATCCCGTCGCTTCGCTGATCCGCGCTCCGGCGGAAAATCTTCCCCGCCGAGGCTCGGTCGCTGTGATTTCGGCGGGGACGAGTGATCGTTCGGTTGCCGAAGAGGCATTTGAGACAGCCGAGTGGACGGGAGCTGAAACCGTCTTCATCAAGGATGTCGGGGTTGCCGGCCCCTATCGTCTGATTTCGCGGCTCGAAGAAATCCGCCGTGCCGACGCGGTGGTTGTAGCTGCCGGAATGGAAGGGGCGCTTCCGAGCGTTGTCGGCGGATATGTCGCCGTGCCGGTCATCGCCGTGCCGACGAGTGTCGGTTACGGTACCGCGTTCGGGGGAATTACCGCGCTATTGGGAATGCTCAACAGCTGCGCGTCGAACGTGACGGTGGTCAATATTGATGCTGGGTTTAAAGCCGGTTACGTTGCAGGACTGATCGCCAAGCGCGCCGCGCGTCCGGCCATGGATAAGTAAAAGATCAATCCCGATTCGAAGAAACGGGATTCACGCAAACCGAGTGTTCAGACTGCAAAATGAACCTGTCCGTTTTTTCTTCCCGTCGCCGAAAGATTCGTTCACTCCTGAAAGATAAGAGCCTCGACGCGTTCCTGGTCAGTGATCCGCTGAACATTTTCTACCTGACCGGATTTACAGGCGGCGACAGCAGGCTTTTCATTTCGAAAGAGCGGACTGTTCTGATCAGTGACCCGCGCTACGAGCTTCAGATTGCCGAAGAGGCGCCTGATATTGAAGCGGTCATCCGCCGTCCGGCGGTCACGATGACCGATGCGGTCAAACCCCTGGTCGAACCGACGGCGGTTTTGGGAATCGAATCGGATACAATGACAGCAGACGAGTTTTTCCGTCTTGCCTCTCAGATCGACGGTGTTCTGCGTCCGATATCGCAGCTTATTGAAAAACTGCGTGAAGTCAAGGACAAGCAGGAAATCGCTGCGATACGCGAAGCTGTCCGTATTGCAGCCGCCGGTTTTGAGATTATTCGTCTGATCCTCCGCCCTGAAATGACCGAAGCGGATGTTCGCGATGAACTGGAATACCAGATGCGGCGGATCGGGGCCGATGGAACCGGATTCCCGACGATTGCGGCGGTCGGCTCCCGAAGCGCACTGCCTCATGCTGTCCCCACACGCGGGACTTGTGTCCTCGACGGTGATCTTTTGCTGATCGACTGGGGAGCGAAGAAGCAGATGTATCTGAGTGATCTGACGCGCGTTTTGATTACCGCGCCGCGTCCGGGTGCTCTGCTTCGGAAGGTCTACAAGACCGTTTTGGATGCACAGAACGCGGCTTTTGAAATTCTTCGTCCCGGCATTACCGGTGCACAGGCCGATGCTGCCGCCCGCCATGTGATCGACAGTGCCGGTTACGGCAGACTGTTTAATCATGGTCTGGGACACGGGATCGGTCTTTTTGTTCACGAGCGAGGACGTCTTTCGGCGGCTGCCGAGACTCTGTTGCGTCCCGGAATGGTTGTTACGGTCGAACCGGGGATCTACATTCCGAACCGTTTCGGCGTTCGGATCGAAGATGACGTCCTGATCACCGAGACGGGAATCGAGATTCTTTCGGCAGGGCTGCGGAAAGAGTTCGACGAGATGCGTGTTTTATTCTGAAAATCTTGCCACCATGTAAATCCATCGCAGACTTTAACTTTCCCGTCGCACGAGGCGCGGTTTTCGAAATGATTCGCGCAGCCGTCCCGAACCGCACAGGATTGTTTTTCACAGACTTACTCTGTTTTGGAATTGGTCGAAAAATACTTATGACACCCAATGCTTCTTCAAAAACACCAAAATTTACTCTTCCGGACGAACCATTCGACAGATGAAAACCGGAAACGTGCCCGATAGGAGTAAGCGGTTCCCTAACCGCTGGAAATGTCTTGTCTTGCGGGACGAGGATTCTCAATATGAAAATGAGAGGTGTTGAAATCGAAAACGCGGGCGTTTACAATCGGGGGGGCCTTTCCGAACGAGAGACTGTTTTTTACGAACAAACTGTCTGGATACTTCCGTAAAAGCGAGAGATTTATGAACCGTTTTCGACTGATACTCTTTTTGACTTTTCTTCCTGTCTCGGTTCTTTTTGCCGCCGAACCGGGTAAACGGTTTTATGTGGAGCGGTTTGATCCGGCGAACCATCCGGATCGCGGACGTTATGCCGTGACGCCCCCCGACTGGTCGGTGTTCGGGAATGAAACCAAGTTCATCTGCTGCCGCGGGATCGATATTGTAACTGACCCGAAGACCGGGAAAAGACTCGGCGTGAACTTTGACAAGACCTATGAACCATTCGCCAACGCAGAGCTGGGAACAATTCTCTGGCCGCATCAGACGGGGATTCAGATTGACAACCTGGATGAACTAGCCCGATGGGTGAAAGGAAAAGGGCTGTTTTTGTTCGATTTCTGGGGGTATGTGCCGGGATGCGGACCATTCGGCGCTGGGGACTGGATTCAGAACCGACCGGATCAGGCCAAATTCGATATTTTGGAATCGGTGCTGGGGGATCACTGGCTCGGAATGGATAACGGCGAACAGGACGGACGGTATGTGCGGCTTTATGCTTCGCAGATGACCCCCGTGACACAGTGTCGGTTCGATCAGTATCTGAATTTTCAGCGGCATTTTGAGCGTTTGGGGAACGACCTGGGAAACAAGCTTGCGACCCTGGTTTCACTGAACTTCGGACATTATTTCCTAAAAGAAGGACTTTACACCCTGATCGGCGCTGAAGCCGCGCAGGAGCTTCCGAACAGTCAGGTCTACTATTCGTGGATTCGCGGGGCTGGGAAAGAATACGGTGTTTTGTGGTTCGGGAACGCCTCGATTTATAACCGGTGGGGATTTAAGTCGTATCCGGACCAGATTGAGGACGGGACAAGTTTGAATCTCCTTAAAAGGCTGATGTACTCGCATATTCTCTATAACTCCGCTGCGGTTGGGTTTGAAAATGAATGGTTCTGTAACGGGGAACTGACTCCGATCGGACAGATTCAGCGGGACGCCGCGCGTTGGGTGAAGGAGAACGGGGACCCCGGCACGATGGTTACTCCGGTCGCGCTCCTTTCGGATTTTTTCTGCGGCTGGTCATTTCCGCAGTGCTGTTATACCCCGGACGTCTACCTTGTCTGGGGAAATATGCCGTATGAGACAGGGGATTATCTGAATCATAATCTGCTGGATCTGATCTATCCCGGATATGAACTCTCATCGTATTACCATGATGAGACCGGTTATCTTACCCCGACCCCCTATGGAGACGGTGCCGATTCTCTCCTTTCGGACGCGCCGCTCTGGCTCTTGAACCGATACCCTCTGGTTTTGGTTGCTGACCGTCTGACAGGTGGAGACCCCCGCCGGAATAAGGACGGCGGCAGAACCGAAAGGAACAGAGAGTTAACCGAAAAACTGACCGCATACGTTGAAAACGGCGGCCGCCTTGTTCTGACAGCCGGGAATTTAGAAGCGCTCGATGGGATTTTCGGGCTGAGAGCGTCGGAAAGGCGACTGTTTGAAGCGGGAACAGCCGTCCGGTTTTACGACGGAACGGAAATCAACGAACCCCGCGCTTTTGAACTCTGTTCGGTCAGCCTTCCGGCCGATGCGGAGATTCTGGCTGAGTGCGACGGAGTGTCGGCAGCATTTGAGTTGCGTCGCGGAAAAGGCGCGATAGTGATTCTTGCTTCGCCGTTCGGAGTCGCCGCCGAACGGGCGGTAATCGGAAAGATCAAATATGATTATGATGTTCCGCTTCCGAATCCGTATCCGCTTTTGGCATACGCCGAAAAGATATACCGCGACGAATTGGATAAAACAGTGATTTTCGACGTTGGGGAGGGACTGGGAAGTATCGCATGCCGGAAGGAAAAGGGTATTTGGACGGTTGGCGTGTTCAATAACGGGCTGAGTGAAAAAACGTTTGCGATCAGGTCGCGAATCGGGAAAATTATCTCGGTACGGGAACTGACGATCACGACAGACGAACGGAGTCAGCCGGGATTTCTGCCGAAAGGATTCGAAAAGACCGATCTGGGAACGCATACCGAAACGACGATCGCCGGTGCGGACGTTCGGATTTTTGAGGTCAGATTGGAAGAGGAAGAGATTGAGACGATTTCCGATCTGCCGATTCCCTCCGCCCCGAAAGGTCGTTTTTTGGAGCTCAGAAACCCCGTACTTGCCAAGGAGGAAATTCTAGCCAGGCCGACATTCTGGGAACATTACGACGGGATTACGCTTGATTGGCGGTATGTGAATGTACGGACCGAAGATGAACTGACTGCGGAATCCGGATGGTTCCGTCGCCGAGGAGTGCGGATTGCAGTCGACTTTTCGAGCGGGATCAATCTGTTCCCAGATCTGCGCCTTTTGAACAACGACTTTGAAGAGTATTACCGTTCGATCTCGACGATGGCAAGCGTCATCAGCAAAAGCGCACTTTTGGGGGCGGAGTCAATCCTTCTTTCGACTCACCGAACCCCGGATAATAACTCGTCGGCCGAGAAGAATTACCGGGATTCGGTCATTACCTTGCGTGAACTGGCGGGGCTCACCGCAGAGAAGGGGATGACTCCTTATTTGCGTGTTGACCTGAATCAGCCGCTGGATGACCTTGAAATTGGGAAAAACTATTTGGCGGAGATCGGGAGGGAGGAACTGAAACTCGCGCCGAGACTTTCGCTTCTCGCCGAGAATCCGGAAATTACCGAGAAAGTTATTGCCGATATCGGAATGGTTTTGGTTTCCGGAGAGCTTTATGACGAGCCGAACGATCGGATTTGGTCGACAGAAGCACGTATCGGAGAAGGGGAGAACGGAGATGTCATGAGGCGGTTTTTGGAAGAGCATCCCGGGCTGATTCAGATTGATACGAACGCTGAATTCTGACACGTGATGTGCTGAGTTTCGATTGACCCGCATTCCGAAGATCGGTATAATTGCGCGGTTTTGCGTCAGGTAAATACGTTCTAAACCGCTTGATAGTTCCACCCAACCCGTGAAAAGGATCCGAACCATGAAACACGGAAAATTCAGACGCCCCGATGAAAGCGGCTACTCCTTTAATTCGGCGCCGACGCAGAGCGTGCAGGTGCCGGTCGCTTCCCAGCCCACCGCTTCGAACGTGCCCGCGTTGCCTAAGGTTCGGCTTGTCTCGTTGGACGCGTTACGGGGACTCGACCTTTTTTTACTGGTTGGGTTAGCGAATATCTATCCGGCACTGACGACACTTCTGAACCGCTTTTTCCCAAAAACAGACATTTGGGAAAAACTAAACTATCAGTTCTGTCAGCACTCTGACTGGACAGGGTTTACGGTTCACGATCTGATTATGCCCCTCTTTATTTTCATGTCGGGCGCGACGATTTGCTTTTCGATGGCAAAATATAAGAAGAGTGAAGAGAATCCGAATCCATCGCGGACACGATTCTGGATGAGGTTTACCAGACGAATTGTTCTGCTTTGGATTTTCGGGATGATCGCCCAGGGGAACCTTTTAGCGTTGAAATGGCAAGGATTGCGCTTGTATTCGAACACACTTCAGGCGATTGCCGTGGGATATCTGATCGCCACGGCGTGCTACTTCCTTTTGAGCAAGAAATGGACGGTTATCACTGCTGTTTTGTTGATGGCCGCTTTCTGGGGGGTAATGCAGATCGGAAACGGGGGATACGCCAAGTGGGATAATATGGCGGAGGTGATCGACCGTGCCGTGCTTGGACGATGGATGGACGGAGTCTCTTTTGAATCTGACGGAAAATGGTCATTCAGCCCAAACTATCATTACACCTGGATTCTGAGTTCGTTAACATTCGGCGTGACAGCGATTTCAGGGCTTTTGGGCGGACAGATCGTTAAAAGACGGCGCGATGCAGGGAAATCGGGACACCTGACCTCATTCATCCTGATCGTGATCGGAGGAATATGCGCCGCGGGGGGCTGGTTCTGGGGGAAAGTTCCCGAAACGATGATTTGGTGTTGTCCTCTGGTGAAGCATCTCTGGACTCCGTCGATGGTTCTATTTTCGAGCGGGATTTGCTACATTCTTTTGGGACTGTTCCATGAGATTTATGACGTTCTCAGGCTCCCGATTCTGAAAACATTCCTTGTGGTGATCGGGATGAACTCGATACTGGTTTACATGTTGCCGAAATTCGTCGATTTTTCGGGAATTGCGCGGAATTTTGTTTGGGGGCTTGAACATCATATCGGTGACTGGTACTCGCCGCTTGTCGCAATTCTCGGGTTTACGTTTACCTGGTTTTTCCTTTACGCACTATACAAGAGCAAAAAGTTTCTGAGACTCTGAGATTTTCATCTTGGCGGCAACGGTGAAATAATTGCCGACGCTGATGGTATGGGCAACAAAAAGCGCCGGAGCCTCAAAACAAGGTTCCGGCGCTTAGTACCTCCAGAGGGACTTGAACCCACGACCCACGGATTAAGAGTCCGTTGCTCTACCAACTGAGCTATAGAGGCATAACCCCAACGGGCAAGTGCCATTTTAGCACTTTTGAGAAAAGGGTCAAGGGGAGAGTTTCAGGACTGTCCTAAAGGGAAGTTCGGCCGTTTGTCCTCGGTGGCCTCGGGTGATTGAAATTTCCGTTTCATTCCGTCAGATTCGGCGATGGATCGTAAAGATCGCAAGGGGCAGTGTCGAGGATCGGCCATACCAATTCGCCACGCTTCTGAGCCTCTTCGTCGCGGAATGCTGAAAGGCGCGGGGCGTTAGCGTCCATCCAGAGGATTAGCTGATGCCGATCAATATCGGAAACCGCATCGCGGTGGGTCGCATCGAAAAGGATCGAGCCGAGCTTCGATTCCGCCGCCCCAACGTGCCCCGGCCGGGATCTGCTCCCCCCATGGGTGCCGTTTCGTGTCGTCGCACCTGACATTCCGCCGCTGTAATAGTAGAGATACGGAAGAAGGTCTTCGTGATTCATCGAAAGAGGCTGCGTGCCGGTTTCCCGGTGGCAAGGGAGGCAGCTCGTTTTCAGGATTGGTTGAACGTGCCGGTAGAATGAAAGGGGCTCGACTGGTCCGCATTCCGGTTCGATTTGCGAAGGTGAGCGGGAAAACGCCGCTGGAGTGACCTTGGCCATTTCATTTTCGAGTGAAATATCGAGTGGCTCATGGCACCCAATGCATAGGAGGTTTTCCCCCGGGTGGAGATAGGTCACCGCGCGCATTGTCTGAATCGCCCTATCGTTCTCATCGAGAATCTGGAACAGCAGCTGTTTGCCACTCGGTGCTTCAAAATAGACACTACCGTCTTCTTCGATCGGAACGGTGCCGAGCGGAATGCGCGGAGTGTTTTCGGTAGCGCAGCCGATCCAGGGGGTGTCCATCCACGGATTAGGTTTCGGTATCACCTGAATGACGCGAAGCCGTTTCGGTTTCCGGTTTTCTGGGAAGGGAAGATCGGCGATATTGACGTTTACAACTCCGATTGTGGAGGTCTGCGGCTTATCGCTGTTCTCTTCGCCTTGGGCTGTCTGCTGCGGTATAACCGGCGGCTTTTCACGGGGAGCGAGTGGCATAGGCTCCGAAAGGCGGAGCCGCGGGTCATAGCCGATCGGCAGAATCTCCCGCTCACAGAGGAGTTCCTCATTTCCGTAGCGGTCGAGGAGGATCAGGTCTTCCCACCGGTTACAGAGATAGAGGTCCTCGGAGACCGGCCATGGCGATCCATAGCAGTATTGGCTTCGGGCGGGCATCTCTGATTCGGGGAACGGAAAATAGGGGGTCAGCCGTCTAACCCGGGACATATGGTTGTCATCGGGAACGCGCAGATCGAGCATGCAGAGGGAACCGAACGTCTCACCGTGATGTGGTGCGGCGGTAAAGATCAACCGGTGGGAGTTGGGAACAGCGCGGAACTGAAGTTCGGTCATCGGAAGCCCGCTCGGCGCGTCTTCACACCGACCCCAGCGGTGATCGCCGTGGGAATTGTCTTCGAAGGTGAACCAGGGTTGGGGATAGTTTCCATGGGGAGACCTGGGATTGCGCCCATCCGGGAAACAGGTCCAGTAGGTCGATCCCAAACAGTTCTCACGGTCGGTATAGTCCCAGCGCGTATAGGCGAGCATGCCGTTGTGATCAACGGAAGGACGCCATTCTCCGGTTTCAAAGAAACTCAGAGGGTAGATGTCAGTGCCGTCTGATTTCATCGAGTGGAGGACTGAGGTTGTAACGCGCAGTTCGGCGTCCTCACCGAAACAGCGTATGAACCCTCCGCGGCGTTCCGAGACAAATGCGAGCCGGCCGGAGGGAAGTTCACAGACGTCGAAATCGTTGTATGACGAGTCGGTCAACTGTGTGAGCCGGGCGGGAGCGGCTTCGTTGGCCAGATCGAGACGGAAGATGTTCCATGTGGTATCGGGTGACCAGAACCAGCGATGTTCCTTTGCGCCGGTATGGGAGAAATAAACCGTCTTCCCGTCATAGGAAACTTCCGGTTTGTAGAAGGAGCCGTAGCAGAGTTCCTTTCCTGACAGGCGTGTACAGTTCGGGGTGGGAGAAACTTTGATTCCGTTTAGGAGATCAGCGACTTTCGGATCTTTCTGACGCCAGTCGGAGAGGACGAAGAGCCCACCTCCGTGAATCGAGTTGAATCCGTAAATCTGAGTTGCGAAATGACCGCCGATCCGGTCTGTATTGGTTTCATTCGTAAGCCGTGACCCGGCGTAGCAGCCGCGGGCGAGGAAAAGAATCCTGGTCAGAGAATCAAGTTCGGGATTGGCGAGCATCACTTGGCGCCGGAGTGCGGCGGCGAGGAAGAAGGCGGTTGCCAGACGATTTTCGTCGGGAACCTCTTTTTTGAGTTCTTCGGCAACCGATTCGTCGACCTTTCGCAGGTCTGCGGATACTTGCTGCTCGATTTCAGCGGGGATGATTCCTGCCAGTTCGTCTAGAATGTCAAACGCTCTGCGAATCACAATTTGCGCCGGAGCGGTTTCCCCCTCCTGAACGAGGGTTTCTGGATCGAAGACTTGGTTCTCTGCGCCGCGGGGAAGAGGAATCTCTCCTGAAATCTGCCGTGAAAGTTCAACGTATTGTTCGCCCCAGAATGAAAAAACACCCGTCCGGAACATGTCGGCTGAGAGATTCGTAATACCGAGACGTTTCGCTTCCTCATTGAAACTCTCTGCGGAACACTCTTTGATTTCAATGTTCTTGGCCGGTTTCCATCCTTTAGGAACATCAATTTCTACACCACCGCTTGGGAAGAGCTGACTGATTACTTCATTGCTGATTTCAAGCTTAGCAGCACTTTCGGTTTTCGCGAAGGTCCCTCCGACCGGGATGACGAGTTTAGGGAATCGATCTGAAATCTCGTCGAAGGTAGGGATATCATTCTTCCGGTTGACTGTGTCGCCGGGTGCAATAAGTGAATCGAAGAATGCCGACATATTTTCGATCGTTCCCGGCGCGTCGCTTTCGAAGTGGAGCAGAAGTATTGTTCGTTCATCAGGCAGGAACGGTTTGGCGGGACGGCGCGAGGGTGAAAAATCCCCTTCCGGAAGCCCTTGCCGAATGATGAATTCATCAATTCGGCCGGAACTGAAAAGATTTTTTTCGACCGTACCGCCAAGCGCGAAGAGCTCAGTCTGGGGTTCGGCGGAAGGACGATCGATCGCTCCTTCAAGGATCTTTTGACCGTCTGAGAAAATCTCAAAATGTTCGGATGTCAGAACGAGCCCCAAGTAGTGCCATGCGCCGTCGGCGATCGGTTCATCGGAAATGAATGTGTCGGTCCCGTTTCCAGGAATGAAGAAACCGAGTTGACCGCTTTTCGGCGTGATAAAGAGTTCCCAGTGTGCGGGTGAAGATTTCGGATCGGCGGCACAAATGACGTTGTAACGGTCGGAAGGGGCAAATTTCAGAAAGGTCAGAAGTGTGAGCGGACGGGCGGCAAGCTCTTTTCCGCAGCGTAACGAGAGCGATTTTCCGGTTGTGTTCCAACAGTCGCCGAACGCATCATCGAATGAGGAGAGCAAAAACGCGGCAAGCTCCTCAGAAGGGTAGGGACCGTCAATCTCGGAATCGAACGGCGCGATACGGTGAATCGTTGGCGGGAGCTGTGCCGGAAGAGTGCCGGTTAGCCGGAGAAGCACCGCTGCAAGCGCTACGAGAACATAAAATATGTCGAATCGAACGGAACGCAAATCGTTAAGGATGTGAAACATATCAGTTGTCCTCCAGTTCGGTCAGACCAAGTTCCTTTGCGCGTTGAAACCATTTTGACGCCTCTTCGAGATTCTGGTTAACTCCGACGCCGTTCTGGTAGCAACGTCCCAGTTCGAACATCGCGCCGGGGTGACCAGCGGACGCGGCTCGCTGATACCAGGAAATCGCTTCTTCCGGATTTTTCGCAGTGCCGATCCCCTTTCGGTAGCAGTCCCCCAAATTGTAAAAGGCATTGATGTTTCCGGCGCTGGCGGCCTCGCGGAACCAGTAGAACGCCTGGACGTCATCTTTCTCGATGCCGTCGCCAAAATAACAGCAGCATCCGAGAATATCCTGGGCGGCTGGATAACCGTTATTAGCCGCCGTTTGAATGTAGTGTATTCCCTCCGCCTTGTTCTGCGGTACTCCATTACCATAAAGATAGATTGTGCCGAGTTGGAACTGCGCGGCTGCGAAGTTGCGGCTCGCCGCGTGGCGAAGCCATTCAACCCCCTGCATGACGTCACTTTCGGTTCCTACACCGCGGAAATAGCACTCGCCCAGGAAATATTCTCCGGTCGGAAGCCCCTGCATTGCCGATTTCCTGAACCACGAAAATGCCTCGGCATTGTCGATCGCAACGCCATATCCGCAAAGATAATAAAAGCCCAGTTTTGCTTCTGCCTCATCATATTCCTGTTCGGCGGCAAGTTTCGTCCAACGGAACGCTTCGACAGGGTCGGTCTCAACTCCGATTCCGTTTTCGTAACAGTTCCCCAACTCGTACTGCGCTCCTGGATGGTTTTTCTCGGCTGCCTTCTTCAGCCATTGGAAAGAGAGGGTGGAATTGCGGTCGAGGTTGTCTTCGTCTTTGTACGCCTGGCCGAGAAAATACTGAGCATCGAGGTTTCCCTGGTCGGCGGCCCGGTGTAGCCACATCATTGCTTCGGGAAAGTTACGATCGGTTCCATTACCGCGGATTAGAGCGGTTGCCAGAGAGACCTGCGCAAACTCCTCACCTTGTCCGGCGGCGAGGCGGAACCAACGGAGCGACTCATTTTCGTCTTTTGGAAGGAGATTCTCGCTGCCGGTATAGAGTATTCCAAGACACGTCTGTGCTGCGGAATTCCCCTGTGCAGCGGCTTTTAGAAGCCAATATTCCCCCTCTTTCGGGTTTTGGGATACTCCTGTGCCGCGTAAATGGAAGAACGCGAGCTGAAGTTGCGCGTCAGGCACCCCCTGTTTGGCGTACTGACGGCAGTTTTCATAGCGCCATCTGAAAATGATTTGTTTGAAAAAACTGATATTCGGCGACGCTTCTTCGTTTGAGTGTTCGGTAGGGCACATTTGAGAGCTGACTCTCCAAAGATCTGCGGATCGTGCCGCAACAGTCCGATCACCCGCCGCAGGAACGCGGCGGGAACGGATACGCTATCCGTCTCACCGATTATATCACGAAAAAAAGACAGGATAAAGAGAATACGGTGATTTCATTTTGCCAGATATTCGGCCAGGTATTTTCCGGTCAGGGAATTCGTCGCTTTGGCTATCTGCTCGGGTGTGCCCTCAGCTACAATCTTTCCTCCGGCATCGGCCGCACCCGGTCCCATGTCGATGATATAGTCTGCGGCCTTCATCATTTGCAGATTATGTTCGACGATGATGAGGGAATGCCCTGTGCTGACCAATACGTCGAAAGTGTCGAGGAGTTTGACAATGTCTGCGAAGTGAAGTCCGGATGTCGGTTCGTCCATGATGAAGAGACAACGCACTTTATGTGCTGTCGAAAGATAACCGGCGAGTTTCAGCCGCTGCGCCTCTCCACCCGAAAGTGTATTTGAAGGCTGACCGAGCCGTATGTAGTCGAGTCCAACGTCGATGAGCGGTTTGAGCTTCTGCTGAATTTTGGCCTGTCCGCGGAAAAAACCGAACGCTTCACGAACGGTCATGTCGAGAACTTCGGCGATATTCCTTCCGCGGTAGAGAATGCCGAGAATGTCACGTTGGTATCTTCGGCCTCCGCATTGCGGACATTTGACATACATATCTGCCATAAACTGCATATTAATTGAAAGGTAGCCTTCCCCCTTGCATGTGTTGCATCTTCCGCCGTCGACGTTGAAGCTGAAATACCCCGCATTGTAGTTCTTACTTCTGGCGTCAGGCGTTTCGGCGAAAAGACCACGGATTTCATCGAAGATTTTCAGGTAGGTGACCGGATTAGAACGGGGGGAACGGGCAATCGGAATCTGGTCGATCATAATGACATCATCGATCTGACCGACACCTAGCAGCTGGTTGTATGGAAGTCCGTCAGGGACGTTGTCTTTGTTCATTTTTTTGCAGATTGCCGGATAGAGAGTCTCTTGAACCAAGGAACTCTTGCCAGCGCCGCTGACGCCGGTTACCACACAGATGACACCGAGCGGAAAGACGGCGTCAATGTTCTGAAGGTTGTTTCCGCAGGCGCCGGTCAGTTCAAGAAAACCGTGCTCCAGGATCCGACGGTTCGATGTGATTGCGTTGATTCGGGCGCCAGAGAGATAACTTCCTGTCAGACTCTTTTCGTTTGACAAAATCTCATCATAGGTACCGTTAAAGACGACGTTTCCACCTGAGTCCCCGGCACCGGGTCCGATCTCAATGATTTTGTCGGCCGCTCTCAGAAGAGCCTCCTCGTGTTCGACGGCCGTGACAGTATTTCCTCTGTCGCGCAGTTCGAGGATCGCTCCTAAAAGACGGTCGGTGTCATGCGGGTGGAGACCGGCTGTCGGTTCATCGAGCACATACAGCATATCAACCAAGGTCGAGCCGAGGACCGAAGTGAGCGCTACGCGACGCTGTTCTCCCTCGCTCAATGTCCGCATTTGGCGCAACAGGGTGAGGTATCCCAAACCGACACGGTCGAGATAGTGAAGCCGATGCATTACCTGCTGAATTACAGTCTGTCCGATTTCGTTTTCCCAGTCGGTGAATTGGTAATTATTGAGAAAATCGAGAAAATCTGAGATTTTCATAGACGAAAAGTCATAAATACTTTTTCCACCTATTTTAACCGCCAAAGCTTCCGGCCGGAGCCGTGCACCACCGCACAGGGGACAGACGCGGAAATTCCGCCAGCGGCTGAGGAAAACACGAATATGTAGCTTGTACTTTTGTCGCTGTATCTGCCGGAAGAATCCGTTCAGGCCGTCGTATTTCAACTCAGAATTACCGTTTAGAAGTGTCTGAAGTTCCTGACGCGTCAGTTCTGAGAAGGGGATGTTCACACGTATTCCCAATTTATCTGCCAGACCCATTAACTCATCAAACTTGTGTTTGTATGCCTGGGTCGTCCATGGAAGGATAGCGCCGTTTTGGATCGACTTTGACTTGTCCGGAACGATCAGATCCATATCGAGGAACATCAGGTTTCCAAACCCCTCACAGAGGGGACAGGCACCCAAAGGACTGTTGAAACTGAAAAGTTTTGGTTCAGGTTTCGGGTACTCAATTCCGCAGTCTTCGCAACGGAGCTCCTTTGAAAAACCGCGAAGACTGAACGTTTTTCCGTCGACTGTATAGTGAGTGCCGAAATGGGGTATTCCGGTGCCAGATTGCTTTATAAAAATCCAGCACCGGCCGCCGCCATATTCAAACGCGGATTCAAGAGACGCGCGGATCCGGTTTTCAGAGCTTGTTCCAGTCGTCAGGCGGTCAACTACAAAGAAAAGGTGAGGGGGACCTCCCGGTTTGAGCATTTCGCTGCGCGTTTTGACGTAGCGGTCCAACTGCGACTCCCCGTCGAGTTCGATGGAGAGGATACGGGTTTCGGGTTGCTGACCGGATGTTTTATCTTTGCCGTGCGGTTCGTCATCTTCTGTCAGCGGAATTCCGGGTATGTCTTCTGAGGCATCGAAGAAGAATGATGTCTCGTCCTTTTCACTTTGCTCATCGAACTGGTCAGCAAGAGTCAGAAGACGCGCTTCGGCATATTTCGCAAGAGGAATTCCCTCTTCATCTAAGCGGAAGGATTCACCCAGAATGATACCACGCAGAAAACCCTCTTTACGCCAGTGATTTGTGAACTCTTCGTGAGTGGCGACCTGAAAACTTTCGATCGGGGGTGAAAAAGCGACCAGAAGCTCTGTCCCCGGTTCCAAAACCGAAATCTTATCGACAAGACTGTCAGGTGTATCGCACGACACCTCCCGCCCGCACGAATGGCAATAAACGCGTCCTAACTTCGAAAAGAGAAGACGCATGTAACTTGACGTTTCGGTTGCGATTCCGACGGTGGTTCGATTGACGTAAGAACTTGAACGTGACGAGACGGCAATCGCTGGAGGAATCCCGTCGATCCGTTCAGCGTCCGGCTTTTCGAGCTTTTCAAGAAACTGCCGCATGTAGGTCGAAAAGCTTTCAATGTACCGCCGCTGCCCTTCAGCGTAGAGGGTATCGATGGCCAGACTGCTCTTTCCGCTTCCGCTCAGACCGCAGAAAACCGTGAGTTTATTGTATGGAATATCAAGGTCAATCGATTTCAGGTTATGAACGTTGACTTTACGCAGTGCAATTTGACTTTCCATGAAGCATCTTGTTATATTTCGTTCTTGCAAACGGTTGGCATATCACAACGGCAGGGAACCTAAGAACGGAGCCAATAAGACCCCCGCCAGAAAAAGAATGATAAACAATATTATGTAGGTTTGTAAGAGTCGCGCAACCACCGGGTCCGATTGATGAGGTTCGGGAAGCAAGCCGATAAGCATCACTGCGAACAGATCAATGCCGTAAAGGGCAAAGAATGAAAAAAGTACTATTCGGTCACTGTACCCTTTTCCGGCAGAGACGAACATCGCAGCAGTACTGCAGAATCCTGCGATCTGAAGGAGGAAGAGAAACAGAAGTGTCCGTCGTACCGTATGCGAGTGACGCGTTTCCTTCGACGCTGATTTCAGAAAAAGAAACCCGAGCGCCGGAAAGAAAATCAGGAGGGCCGTAACCAGATAGGCGAGCCGGATCATGCAACCTCTCAGAGCAGACTTTCCAGAAGCAAACGCATCTTTCGAAGTTCAACTTCCTGGTCAATTCCGGGAAGAGGGGGAATATCCGCACAGAACGCTCCCCTGTAATGAACCTTGTTCAGCCCAATTACAAGACGGTTGTATTCTAAAACGCCTTGACCGATTTGTACCTGATACTCCTCGGGAGTGGTGTCGCGCAAGCGAATATGGCAGACATGTTCGAGAAGCGGGTCAAAGTCGATCATTTTATCTGATCCGAAGATGAAACAGGAAGGGTCGAAAGTGACTGCAAGATGGGGAACATTCTTGCAAAGGCTTTTGACCGAGTCGCAGGACTGGGAGATGGTTCCCTTTTCCGTGACCAGACCGATGACCAATCCGTCACGCAGAGCAATTTCGCAAAGTTTGCGTAACCGCTCAACCTCTTCGTTGAAAGGGCTTCCGAGCGGGGCACTTCGGACCGCAACAACAACGACACGGATCGTTCGAGCCAGACGGCAACATAATTCGAACTTTTCGAGAAATTCGGGGTCGTCGGTCGGGACATCGAAAAAAAAGGCAACCGGGCGGATCGAACGACAGCAGACACAAAGACGTGCGCACTGTTCGATATCCTGACGGAGCCAATCGGGGCTTATGTCCGATTTCTGGTTGCCGATGACGATCTCAGCGGCGTTGTATTCCAGATCAGACAGTTTGTTGAGCGCGACTTGAGTGGTAAGATTCGGAAAACATCTGGTCGAAACAGCCACAAACACGTCTTTGTTACTCCTTTTCGAGTTCGAAATAGACCGCCAAACCTTAGTTGAGGAAAGTGAGCGGCACGGCAGTAAGATACTTCGCTGACAGAATAGGGAAAAAGGGTAAAATGCCCCCGTTATTTACGAAAAAACAAGGGTTTTGCCGCGGATTCCCCATCCATACCATTATTTTATAGGAAATCGCGTGAAAAGACAAGACGAAAAGCGGTCATTCAGGTTTGGTGAGGTCGATCGGAAAGGAATTGTCATCAAGTGCATCGAGGCTTCCCCCTTTTGCCAGATCGATCAGGTGTGTGAGTTTCGCTTCTTCTTTTTGAAATGCCTCCCGTTTGGCTGTCTCATAGTCGCTCCTGCTACCATTGCGGGCACGAATGACAGCTGACATCGGGAAGGCCCCCCAGATGATTTCACGGCCTTTTGCTGTTTTGAGCCGCCAGATACGTTGTAGTGAACGTTTTTCAGGCGGTATTTTCTTCTGCTCACTCTCGTCGGGGAGGAGTATTCTGGCAAGTTCGAGCTGTTTGAAACTGCCGCGTAAAAAGTCGGCGAGAAGTGCAGCCTCATCAAGAATCGGATCCCCCCAGGGCTGACCGTACATCCCGACGGGAGTCGAACGGATTCCCTCGAACCAGATATAATCATGGATCGATTCCGGGTTGGTCGAAACGGCGGCGGCTAAAAAATCGGTCGGTAGGAGGACTCCATCGACATCAACCTGATATGTCGCTCGTGAACTGATCCCGTCCTTTACGGAGGAAAGTGGCTCGACAAAAGCGACTGGTTCACGGAATTGGGCATCAATGAAAACTTTGGCGGGGTATTTGAGACTGACGGAATTGACTTCCCGAACCCAAGGCTCTGTTCGGAAAGCGTTCATCAGGTTTTCGGCAAGTTTTGGATCGAGAAGTGAAAGCTGTTCACATGTCGTGAGATTGGTGTCGTTTTCAATTGCATCGTTCTGAAGAGTTGGGGGAATCCAGAGAGGCCTGGAACTCATTTCGATTCGGTCGGCGTGGAGAACATAGTCATTTTGCTGGCCGATTTCCGGACGTATCATATGCCAGAAAGCGAGAAAGAGAAGGTAGACAGCCACGGCCAAAGTGAACTGGAGACAGATCTGCATTTGGGCCTGACCCACGATGAAATCGCAGAAGAGGTCAAACAGGTCTTTTGGTTTTTTGGGGTTCGGCATTGTTGATCTGCGGGCATTTTGGTCCGGTAGATGAAATTTCCCGGTTTTTTGGCTCCTCTCAATTTTACACCACTATGATTAAAATGCAATTTTTCTATTTTTACTTTTACTCCCCATTTAAGGCGATCAACCGTTAAAACCGTTATCGAGTATGATTTTTTCCAAAATTTCTTCTTTTTCAAAGTTTAAAGTTGCCTCGTTGAGCGTAGTAACTATAATTGATTTTAGGAAAGTTCCGATTGAGACGATTTTATCAAAAATGCGGATTTCCTGGGTTTGGCGTAAGCAAGGGCAGAGGTTCGTATGAACAGTTTATTCACTCCTTTTGGACTTTTTGAATGGATCCTCGTCGGATGCCTTGCGGGCCTGACGATGTACCTGTTTTATTTCTGTTATTGCAGCGGCGAGACAAAGCGTCTGAAAAAGTCCTTACTTCTGATCTGTGCAGTGACTGTCCTTTTCTACGCCGTCTTTC